>JAJECR010000172.1 GCA_022821935.1 Candidatus Latescibacterota bacterium | reverse complement strand
AGAAAACCGTGTCCTGATGCTGTCCGGATACTTCCATCGACACAAGGAACGTGGGTATATCCATCAAAACAAGCGACGCGGATACAGGAGTAGGAAACGGCTGCAGGCGGTATTATATCGAAGGAGGGTGCGCGTTTCAAGCCAAAAGCGACGGCCAAGAAAGGATTGACAGGCAAACCCCGGAAGCCTTTTTTACAAGCGTTCGATTCGTCGTAATCTCACGCGTCATTATCTTACGCGTCGTAATCTTAAAAAGGGAATACTTGCGAGGAGGGCAGCAGAAGATGTCTTCCAATCTGAAAGAAGTCGCCCGGGCCATGGTCGCCCCCGACAAGGGGATCCTGGCCGCGGATGAAAGCAGCGGCACGATCAAGAGCCGGTTCGACGGCATCGGACTGGCGTCGACGAAGGAGAACCGGCGGGCCTACCGCCACATGCTATTTACCACAGAAGGCATGGAGGCATTCATCAGCGGCGTCATCCTCTACGAGGAGACCCTGCGTCAGAATGCCCTCGACGAGGCCGAAACACCGTTCCCGAAACTGTTGTCCGACAAGGGCGTGATACCCGGGATCAAGGTGGATACCGGCATACACGACCTGGCGGGGTTTCCGGGGGAGACCGTCACCGAGGGACTCGACGGTCTGCGTGAACGCCTGGGGAGATACAGGAGGCTGGGTGCCGCCTTCGCGAAGTGGCGGGCGGTCATTAACGTGGGGAGGGGGATTCCCACGGACGTCTGTATCGACGCCAACGCCCACGCCCTGGCCCGGTACGCCGCCCTTTGCCAGGAAGGCGGCATTGTACCGATCGTGGAACCCGAGGTGCTGATGGAGGGCGATCACACCATCTACCGGTGCGACGAGATTACCGGCGTCGCCTTGCGACGCGTTTTCGAGGCGCTGGCGGAGCACGGGGTCATGCTGGAAGGGATCGTCCTGAAGCCAAGCATGGTCATCTCCGGCTCGGAATGTCCTGAACAGGCTTCTGTCGAAGAAGTGGCGCGCCGCACGGTGAATAACTTCCTGCGCAACGTGCCCCGCGAAGTGCCCGGCATCGCCTTTCTCTCGGGCGGGCAGTCTTCTGAGACCGCCACGGCGCACCTGAACGCCATGAACGCCCTGTTCAGCGATCTTCCCTGGGAACTCAGCTACTCCTACGGACGCGCCCTGCAGGCCGCGCCGCTGAAGGCCTGGGGCGGCGACCCGGCCAATTTCGAGGCGGGACAGAAGGCCTTTTACCACCGCGCCATGTGCAACAGCGCCGCCCGAACCGGCCAGTACAGCGCCGACATGGAAATCGCGGCATAGCATTGCCGGCCCAGCCGCGACGGATCTCGCGACGGATCTGATGTCCAGACCATCTTATTCCGAAATCGTAGCAAGCCTGCCTTCCGTGACCCCCTTCGTGGGTCCCGAAACCATCGAACGACAGCAGGGGCAACCGTTCCGGGTGCGCATCGGCGCCAACGAAAGCGCCTTCGGCGTATCGCCCCGTGCCGCGGCGGCCATGAGCGAGGCCGCGCGGGGCGTCGCCTGGTATTGCGACCCGGAAGGCTACGAGCTGCGGGCGGAACTGGCCAGGATGCACGGCGTGGACATCGACAACGTGACCCTCGGCGCGGGGATCGACGACCTGCTGGGCCTGATAGTCCGCATGTACATGAACCCCGGTGACGCGGTTGCCGCCTCCCTGGGATGCTACCCCACGTTCGTCTATCACGTCAACGGTTTCGGCGGCAGACTGGAGACAGTACCATACCGCAGCGACCGCAACGATTTGATGGCGCTCACGGACCTGGCCGCGAAACGGAAGGCCCGCATCCTCTATCTGTCCAATCCGGACAATCCAACGGGCTCATATTACGGCAGCAACGCCATCGCCGATCTCCTGGAACGCGTGCCGCCGGATTGCCTCTTCATCCTCGACGAGGCCTACCTGGACTTCGTACCGACTGACACCATCCTTCCCTTCGACGTGGACGACCCCCGGCTGATCCGGGTGCGCACCTTCTCAAAGGCCCATGGAATGGCCGGCGCACGGGTCGGATACGCCATCGCACACAAGGAAATCATCAGGACATTCGACAAGGTCCGCCTGCATTTCGGCGTGAGCCTCGTGGCCCAGGTCGGCGCGCTGGCCTCCCTGCGCGACCCGCAATTCGTCGCGAGCGTGGTGAAAGCCGTGGAGGCGGGCAGGCGGGACTACGTCAAGCTGACCGAGGACGCCGGCATATCGGCCCTTCCTTCCCAGACCAATTTCGTGGCCTTCGATTTTGGTACGGGCGAACGGGCCGAAGCCGTCATGAACGCCCTGATCGAACGGGGCGTTTTCCTTAGAAAACCCGCGGCGCCGGGCCTGGACCGCCTCGTCCGGGTCACGGTGGGTACGCCCGAAGACCGGGCCATTTTCTCGGAATTGTTTCGGGACGTGATGAAGGGGATGTAAGGAAGGGGTCCTCCAACCATGGTCGATCTCGCGTTCTTCAAACAAAACGGGTATGTAAACCTCGGACGGCCATTTTCCGATGAAGAACTGGGCCGATTCATCGAACTGTACGACCGCGACCGGTCGGAGACGGGGTATTTCTGGCGTCCCATCGCCTTTGACGGCCACCAGAGCGTGAACTGCGAACCGCTCATCTCCTCCCCGGAATTCGACGGGCTGATCCGCCATCCCGCGCTCATCGACGCCATTGAAACCATCTTCGAAGGCCCCAGTTGCCTCGCGGAGGCCTGCCTGCGGCACATGGCGCCCCACGACGGCGACCCGGTCGAGGCCTGGCACCGGGACCGTAGCCACATGACCGACCGGCCCTACCGGTGCGGCTATCTGCACATGATGCTCTACTTGTCCGACGTAAGGGCGGATACCCACTGCTTTTCGATATCGCCGGAAGCCTTCGACGCGCCTGTACTGGAGATCGAAGAACAGGTCAAACAGCGCGGCGGGGTACCTCTACACGGTCCGGCCGGAACCGTCATCCTCTTCAACCTGTCCGTGGTCCACGCCGCTACCGTGCGGAAAACCCCGCACGAACGCAAGTCCGTCCAGGTCTACTACGGCCACCGGGACGGGCCCGTCCTCAGCCAGTACACCACGATACCCACGAGGCTCTGGCGCGACCATCCCGATCCGGAAGTGCGCGGCTTTTACAGCCTGCTCAACACGCGTTCGCAGAAGTTCGCCGAGGCGTTCGGCTGAAGAGCTATCAAACGCGACGGGCTCGACCTCTCTATAAATGAACGCCCAGCCCTACCAGGATTTCAGTCTTGGTTCGCGTGTGGCCGGCGCGGTGCAGGTAGAGGTTGCCGTCGATCGCGATGGAAAGACGGGACACGACGGACACGTCGATATGCGTGTATTGCCGAAGCGAAAGATGGTTGGAAAGAAAGAGGTCGCCCCGCGAGGTGATTGCCACGCCGGACGTGATCTGCCGCTTGAATTCCTGGGCGATCTCAATCCCGTAATCACGGGTGCCGGTCAGCCGGTCCCAGTTTCCCGCCGCGCTTATTCTCAAAAGCCCAACCCATCCGGCCGGCAAGGCGGCGCTTCCACCTGTTTTCTCTATGCCCAGCCTGTTCGTCACGCCGGCCTTGACGCGCAGAGAAAGGGGTCTGTCAGACTCAGAACCGTCCGGTCGGACTGGCGCGGTCCACGCGGAGATGCCCGACACGCCCAGGAATGGCGCGATGGTGACCACGTTCGGACGGGCGTCGATGGGCAACTCGTATGATGCGTCGCCGATCAGCCGGTCCAGCGCCTCGCGCGACGCTCCGCCATCGCGCACCTGGCCGTATCCGGCGCGCAGACGCAACGCGGAGAGGCCCCAGCGGTTCGTATGTTCCACACCGAATTCGGATTGAAGCGCCCACGCCAGGGCGTCAGTTCCGGTGACCTCCGCGGGAGTCGCGGTGCCGGAACCTTCGCTATCGTCATTGACATCCCCGGACACGGCCACCTGGGAGATTGATCCGGAAACGCGAAAATCACGCGTAGTCGTACCGTCCGGTTGGTCTGTTTGCGCGTAGATTAAAGCAGGCAGGAGCAGTTGCAATGCCACCGCGATGCACAACGGAATCCTACCCAAGCACATATCCCTTTCCAATCCGGTTCCCGAACACCGAAGGCATTGCTCATCAGGAAGGCGCTTGCTGATCTGGAGAGATCAGGCGTCATTGAACGCCTCCATAAAAATAAACATACGCAAGAACGCACACGGAATCAATCGATGCCCAGGGCGAATCAAGGGTTTTTTCTCCGGTCCCACGGCACATCGGACAACCACGATCCTAATTGATCTCCATACGCGAAGATGGCCGGCAACCCGCCCGTATGGATGAACAGTACGCGGCTCCCTTTCGGGATAACGCCTGACCGCACGTGGTCGATCAGGCCCGCCATCGTCTTGCCCGTGTATACGGGATCGAGGAGCAGTCCCTCCCGCCGGGCCGCCAGGGCGATCGTCTCGCGCACCGCGTCGTTGAGCCGCCCATAACCTCCCGCCAGCACTCCGTCGAACGCCCAGACGTCGTTTGCGTCGAACGCCTCCGGCCGTTCGATCATCGCCGCCAGTTCCGACGCCACCTTCCTCACCCGCGTCTCCTGGCTGCCGGCATCGCGACGCACGCAGATGCCGTGCACAGGAGCAGTCTCGCCCAGAGCCCGCAGGCCCACCAGGATTCCGGCATGGGTCAAGGCGCTGCCCGTGGGACAGACCACGGCGTCAAATGCCAGGTCCAGGGCCCGGGCCTGTGCCAGGATCTCCTCGGCGGCGATCACGTAGCCAGCGCACCGAGCGGCGGGTGGGCGGGAGCGAGATGGATCACGTAGGGCCTTCGGCCTTCGTCCGCGAGCGATTGGGCCAGCAGGTCCAGTGACGCGTCCGCCGCGGGCTCGTCCTCGCCGACCGGGAAGGAATGCAGCTTTGCGCCGAAAAGCCGGTCGAGCAGCACGTTGCCCGATGCGCGGTATAGCGCGTCCACGCCGGGTACGCGTTCTTCCAGCTGTATGTGGACTTCCATGTCGAGCTGGCGTCCGGCCGCGGCGGCCACGCGGACGTAATTCGACTGTACCGCGCTGGTGATCAGCAGGGTGTCGGCATCCCGGGACTGCGCTTCGCCCAGGGGGAACTCCAGTTGCCGGACCTTGTTGCCGCCCATGGCCAGACCCGTGCAGTCGTCGCGCTTGATCCACAGCTCGATGCCGAGGGACGCACCCAGACGCGGGGCGGCGTCGAGCGGCGTGGGGGCATGGCCGAGCCGGACCCGCGGGAACTTCTCTATGGCTTTCGATAGTGGACTGGGCATGTTCGGGACTGTTCTAGTTAGTTTCGGTGGAAGATCGATTTACATTCCGCGTAAACTCGACTTGCTCTCGTAGATGTTCTTCTAGCCCTCGTGGAATCTCGACTTTCTCACGGATAACGCGCGAATCACATCGGATTTAACTGACATCCCAGGCGGACCGAAGCTCGTGGACGGTCAGCGATACGATGCGCACGCCCCCGTCATCTGCTCGAAGCGCCAGGGAATGGTTGGCCGCGGCCGGCAGGAAGCAGAAGGACATGGACAGTTCGCCGTGGTTGCCGAAGATCTCCAGGGAGGTGCGGTCGACCAGGAGCTGAAGGATCACGCGGCCATTCCTGGCATGCAGGTCCGCGCTTCTTCCGAAACAGGAAAGGGACTGTGCGGCCGCGTCATATTCGATGCGGTGACCCCGCACCTCGATGATGAATCCCTTCCCGTCGTCTACCTCGATCTCCATGCAGACGTCGAACAGGTCGCCCTCATCCGCCAGCACGAGCCGGTCTTCCTCCTCGTGCAGACTCGTAACCGCGTAAGTACTGATCTCGCCGGAACGATACCGCTGTCGGAACTGTTCGGCCGCCATGTTTGCCAGGTCTCCTCCGGGCCAGTCGCGCGTCCCGGCATGGAGCCGTTCGATTTCCCCGACGGGTTCCCTGCAGAGCCGAACGCCGTCCGGCAATGTCCTGAGCGTCAGTTCCACCGGGAAGGACATCTGCTGGTTGAAGGGCATGGCGGGGTACCTGCCGTCTCGCATCCAGGAGATCTGGATCCGCCTTCCGTCTTCCACCGGGATGTCGCTCCACGTCTGGGCGGCGTATCCGTTGGCGCCCAGCTCCGCCTGGAGGACCTCCGTCTCGGGTGTGAAGGTCCGTCCGTCGAAGCGCCCGAGCAGGTAACCGCCGCTCGCGCCCCAGAATACCCACCGCGTGTTCGCAGCATCCCCGTCAACCGGCAGTTCGAAGAAATCGGGGCATTCGGACACGCCGGGCAGGGTAAGGTCCTGCAGGTGCGTCCACGACCTGAGGTCCGGCGACGAGAAGAGGGCATAGTCGTTTTCATCCATGAATAGCGTCATGATCCACCGCCTGGTCGGGGCGTGCCAGACAACCATCGGATCCCGGTTTTCCGCGCGGATATGCCTGATGACCGGATTGCCGTCGTATTTCGTCCAGGAACGGCCGCGGTCATTACTGAAGGCTATACATTGTATACACCGTTTACCGGGGAACATCCGTTCTCCGCCGGCCGTGTAAAACGCGATCAGCGATGGCGTCTCTCCTTCCTGGAATCCGCCGGTGTTTTCGTGATCCACCGCCGCGGACCCCGACCACATCCAACCTGTTTCGTCCACGTCCAGGGCGGCGGTATGGAGTTGCTTCCAGTGCACCAGGTCCGTGCTGACCGCGTGTCCCCAGGTGGTACGCCCGTGGATCATGCTTTCCGGCGTATGCTGGAAGTAGAGGTGGTACTCCCCGTCGAAATACACCAGCCCGTTCGGGTCGTTGATCCAGTGCTTCTTCGCCGTGAAATGAAACTGCGGACGGAGGGTTTCCCGGTAAAGGGTATCGTTGGTCATTGTGGCCTGCTACTTCAGGGCGCGCCCGGGCGTTCGGTTCCACGCGATGGGTTCCGCCTCGCCCTCGTAGACCGCGGTCAGCGGCTTCAGCTCGCCCCGGGTCGCCTCTGTCCACGTATCCGGCCGGGGATGCCGCGCCAGGTAGGCCTTTATCCGGCCGGGCAACTGGTGATACAGGGGGATGTACCACAGGGTGATCACGGTGCGCCGCCGGTCGCTCTTGTTCCCGTGGGCCGCGTGCAGCAGCCGGGAATCCCCGATGACCAGGTCCCCGGCCCGGACCGGCACGTCCACCTCGCCCGGCGCGGGCTGGTACGCGGGATGGTCGGGGTCAGCCATGGAACGCAGTTCGCCGGTGTGCGCTTCATCGACGTGCTCGTGCATGGGATGGCGGTTCAAGTGGGATCCGGCGATCGCGCGGAGACACCCGTTGTGGCGGTCGGTATCGACCAGGTAGTACATCAGGAAGACCTGTTGCGGCGGAGGCTCGTAGCTGCAGGGATCGTCCCAGCCCCACCAGTCCTGGTGCCAGAAAAGCGCGGGACTCCGGGGCGGCTTGCTGATGACGAACCCGGAAGACCAGGTGGGGCGGTCGAATCCGAGGTCGGCCAGCGCCTTGAGCGCCGGAGGATAGGAGACCAGTTCGGCGAAGAACACGTCGTCGAAGACGCTGATCATGCTGCCGGTGGACTTCTGCTCCGCGAAATGAGACGCGGGCTGGGCGTCGAGCAGGCGGTCGGAGACGGTCCGCACCCGCTCCAGCATATCGGGTTTCAGCACCCGCTCGAATACGCAGAACCCGTCTTTCAGCAACTGGTCGTACTTGTCCTGCGCCACCCTTGCCGCCATGGTCTCATCCTCCCGCTCATCTGTTTATACACAGCCTGCACCTTGACAGGGATTACGAGTCCCAGGATCCGTCTACGGGATCCGACTACGGAATCCGTCACGGGATTCCCGTCAGACATTCGTCTCGATCAACCGCACGCTCTGGGGGTCCAGCTGCGTGTAATCGATGACCTCGAACCGGTTCCCGTCGACGTCGGTGAGCAGGAGCCGCGTGTCTGAGGCCCAGTGTGTGTTCTCGTGGCCGCGGATCACGAACTCGCGCTTGCCCCGGTCGGTCATGACGTCCCAATAGGTTACGCCGTATTCCATCTGGATGGAGTGAACGCGTTCGATCGTCGCCCGCAGATACCGTTGGGCCAGTTCTTCCTCGATGACCTTGCGCGAACCTTCGTCCAGCTCGTTCAGATCCTTGATGAAGGCCACTTCCTCGTTCTTGATGTCCAGGAGCGACACGTACCGGTCGGTGTGGGCCATGGGCGAGGCGTTGACCGGCCTGACGCGGATATAGGACCGCTCGCCTGTGACCGTCATACGTACCGTGTGTGCGGGCGCCCTGAAGACGCGGATCTCGTGCGCCTGGTAGGGTTCGACCGGAGCGTTCTCGATCCCCGTTTCAAATTCAAAGGTGTCCGGCGCGTCTACGCCTGGTTCTTCCGGCATTTCGATCTCCCCGCTCAGGATGTGTGTCCGTTGGCGCCGCGGTTCGGGTCGCTCCTGCCCCCGCCCACGGCCATGACCTCGGTGCTCGCCCGCTGGGTTTCGACCATGCGGTAGAAGTGACCCTTCATGTTCAGCAGTTCCTCATGGGTTCCCGTCTCCACGATCTTGCCCGCGTCCAGCACCACCAGCCGGTCCGCACGGCGAAGCGTCGACAGACGGTGGGCGATGGCGAAGGTCGTCCGGCCCTTCACGAGGTTGGCGATGGCCTCCTGGATGAGCTTCTCCGTGTGGGTGTCCACCGACGAGGTCGCCTCGTCCAGGATCAGGATGCGGGGATCGTGGATGATGGCCCGCGCGATGGCGATCCGCTGCTTTTCGCCCCCCGAAAGTTCCTTCCCGTTCTCGCCGATCTGCGTGTCGTATCCGTCGGGCTTCGCGCAGATGAAGTCGTGGGCGTTCGCCGTCCGGGCCGCCCGCATGACCTGCTCGAGAGAGGCGTCAGGACTGCTGTAACGGATGTTCTCCGCGACGGACCCGCTGAAGAAATAGGAGTCCTGCAACACGACGCCGATCTGTCTTCGCAGGTCCTCTAGGCTGATGTCCCGGATCGGCACGCCGTCAATCATCAGGCCGCCCTCGTCGATATCGTAGAACCGGCACAGCAGGTTGGTCATCGTCGTCTTGCCGGAACCGGACTTGCCCACCAGCCCGATCATCTCGCCGGGCTGCACGTTCAGGTTGATGTCGTGGAGGACAGGCTTGCCCGGCTCGTACGCAAAGACCACGTCGCTGAATTCCACCTCGCCCCGCACGTCCTTCATCTCGACCGGGTCGTCCCGGTCCTCGGTTTCCGCCGGGGTGTCGACGATTTCAAAGACCTTCTCCGCGCCGCTCATCGCCCTGCTCGACCAGGTGTTCAGCTCGCCGAACCACCGCAGGGGTTCGTACAGCATCCAGAGATAGGCGATGAACATCATAAGCGCGCCGGGGGTGAAGGTATCGTCGATTACGGCGGATCCCCCGTAGTACCAGACCAGGATCAGTCCCGACGAAGTGAGCATGCTGACCGTGCTGAAGAACACGGCCGCTTCCTTCTCGCTCTCGTAATCCCCCTGGAAGACGCCCTCGTTGCTGCTTCTGAACCGCCGCATCTCCCGCTTTTCCTGGACGAAGGTCTTGACGACGCGTACCGAGGAAAGCATCTCGCCCGCCATGCCCACCAGCTTGCCCCAGCGGTAGTACTTCGTACGGAAGGCGCGAATCAGCCGGACCCAGAAGAATCCCCCTCCTATGACGAGCAGGGGTATGGGGATGAGCACCAGGAGCGTCAGTTGCCAACTGGTCACGAAAAGCAGGACCAGGATCCCGACCAGGAGCAGGAGATTGGTCAGGATATAGGGCACCCCGTCGACCAGGAACCACATCATGCTTTCCGTGTCGTTGGATACCCGCGAGATCAGGGACCCGACCTGCCGCTTGTTGTAGAACTTCATGCTCAGGCGGGACAGGTTTTCGTACAGGTCCTCGCGGACGGCCACGATCACCCGGCCGCCGAGCCAGACGGAAAGCCGGTCCTTGAAGATCTCCAGGACGAACGACAACAGCCGGATGACCGCGTAGGCGCCGACGAGCAGGTAGAGGAGCGCGAACGGATCCCCGGTCGCGGCGTCCCCGGCCGCGGCGGCGTCCGGGTCGACCAGCACGTCGTCGATGATGATCCGCATGATGTAGGGCGGACCGAGTTCGGCCAGGGTGAAAAGCAGCGACAGGAAGACCATGAGCGCGAGGCGGCCCTTGAAAGGCAGAGCGTACCGGGCGATCCGCCCCATCATGGCCAGCCGGTTGGTGCACGCCGAACAGATCCCGTTCGGTTCGGGCAGAAGGCGGTTGCACCGTTCGCAGCGGGTCCGGTCCACCTCCCCCTGCATGTTGACCGGCTCTTCCTTGATGAGCTGGTCGATACCCCGGGCGATCCGCGCGAACTTGGCACGCTCGGACGGCGTGTAGCGGATGACCTCGACCTCTTCGTTGCCGATCACCACGTTGATTCGGCCCGAGCCCACCAGTTCTTCCACGGCGGCGCTCCTGGCGTCGGAAAACTCGATGGAGGCGTCCCCGTTACCCGCGCCCGACCCGTTCGTGTCGAACCGCATCACGCGCTGATCCGTCACCACGAGCCAGCGTTCCTCGAACCGCAGGTCTTCCGACAGGTCGGTCGCCGCCGCTATGCGGATGGACTCCCCTTCCCGCAGCGCCTCCCGGCAACGGTCGGCCAGCGCGTCGGGCATCCGCTCTTCGTAGGTGGTTGCGGTATCCGTCATGCCACCTCCATGATCTCTGAAGTGGCTTTCTGCAGCCGTACCAGGTGATGAAAATGGCCGCGATTCGCGATCAATTCTTCGTGGGTGCCTTCTTCGACGACCTTCCCCTGCTCCAGCACCACGAGCCTGTCGGCGTCCCGCAGCGTGGACAGGCGGTGGGCAATGGCGATCGTGGTACGTCCCTTGATCAACCGGGCGATAGCTTCCTGGAGCTGTTTCTCCGTCTCGGCGTCCACCGAGGAAGTCGCCTCGTCCAGGATCAGGATGCGGGGGTCGTGGAGGATCGCCCGGGCGATGGAGACGCGCTGCTTTTCTCCGCCCGATAATCCGGTGCCCTTGTCGCCGAGAATCGTATCGTATCCGTCGGGCTTCGCGAGGATGAAATTGTGGGCGTTGGCCGCGCGGGCCGCCTCC
>JAJECR010000291.1 GCA_022821935.1 Candidatus Latescibacterota bacterium | reverse complement strand
TGGCCCGGCGCCCCGGAAGCCGTCCGGTATACGTTCGGCGTGGGGGCTTCCTGCTTGATCTGGCGGAACTTGCTCCGGTTGATCGTTTCTGGGCCCTTCTGGGCGGTAGCGGTGGTTGTGGCGCACGCGACGGTCAATGCGCATAGGCAGTATAGAAGGCGCTTAGCCATGGATCGGTCTCCTGGTGCTGGTACTCAGTCGGTCATCGATATTGTACGTTATGGAATCGATGTTGTACGTTATGAATATGTATGGAAATGAATGAGGGGAATATACGATTTGGCGGGCGTCGTGTAAAGAACCATCCGAGGCGCGAAGATCGCATACCGGGCGGTATGTGTTCTTACCTCGAGAAATACATGGTCATGAATTCTATATCCTTCAGCATGACCCTCAGCAGTTCCGCTTCCTCTTCGTCCTCCGCTTCGAGACCAACGGTAGCCAGCAATGGGGCTACTGGATATCGCAGAGTAAGTGTCGAATCTGTAACTTCGTAATTCACGGTAAAAGACTCTACGTTTGCTGATGTGATGGTAATCTGACTGCCGGACACTTGATACCGGTCAGTCTGCTCGTTATCGACAATCACGGTGCCGTCTGTCCTGAAGTTCAGGGTAAGGGAGAACGTCTCGTTGGGATCGCCAAGCATGTCCGATATCACCATGTCGACCTGGCTCGCCGTCAGGCCCTGCCCGAGAAGGTGCGCTCGCAGGTTGGATGCTACCTTGGTATAGAAATCGTTTCCCGTATATTTCCATGTGCCAATCAGTTTGGCGGCAGGATCCGGTTCCGGTTCGGGGTTCGGGGCCGTTGGCTTGTTGTCATCGCCACAGGCCAATGCGAACAGGACGGTCAGCATAAGTGGAATACGCATGTTACTTCTCCTGAGGGGAGGCTACGCTTTTCATCACCATTCGAAGACTGATCGCTAGAATCCCGAACAGAATATGATTTAACTTGATATTTCAACATCAAAACGAACTCAAATTAACAATATACAAACTATTCGCTGCGAAACTAAAGATTTATTGGTGATTTTATCTGGGAAAATGTGATTAATACGTGATCTGATACTAGGACGCATACTGTTTTGCCTTAGGGGCACTAAGTCGCACAGACGTTTGTTTAGGGCGAAACTTGACAGGAGCAGTCCTCGGATGTACCCTGAATCGACCGCCGGTCCGGCCACGGACCATTACCTCCACGGAAAAACCGCGGGAACCGCTCACGGAAGAACCGATGAAATCCCAAGGCCTCTGGCTTATCCTGGCGAGTGTCCTGCTGACGTGCGCAGCGCCGGACGCGGGCGCCATGCGAAAAGCGGCCCACCCCTTTTACATCAGCGTCTGCCAGGTCGATCACAACCCCGATACCGCCGCGCTGGAAGTTTCTTTCCGTATCTTCACCGACGACCTGGAACAGGCCCTCGAAACCATGGGTACGGGCCGGCTGCGCCTGGGTACGGAGCGTGAGGCCGAAAAGGCGGATCTCTACATAAGCCGCTATCTCGCCCGCCACGTGGAAATCGAGATAAACGGCCGCCGCGTCAGCGCCGCCTTTCTCGGGAAGGAAATGGATTCGGACGCAACCTGGTGTTACGTGGAGGTCGAGAACATCCCTGATTTAAAAACGATGACCATGACAAACACGCTGCTCCTGGAATCTTTTGAAGACCAGGTCAATCTCGTCCACGTCAACGCCAACGGCCAGAAGAGGAGCCTGGTGTTCAACGGGCAACAGGTCAGGCAGAAGCTGGACTTCTGAGCCGACGCTCGACTTCTGAGCCGAACAGCGCGTACCTGTCAACCTGTCCGAAACCTGCTTCCCCGTCGTTCTGGCTCACAACCTTCGTTTCTGAAACATGTCCAAAACCACACGAAATGCAGCCCCCATCGTCGATCTGAACGCGTTCCCGGACCTGCGATCCGGCCTCGGCACCATCGTCGCCACGTCCGGCGGATACGATCCGCTCCATCCCGGCCACGTCTCGTGCCTGCTGGAGTCGGCCGGCCACGGCGACACCCTGGTCGTCATCGTCAACGGCGACGGCTTTCTTCGCCGCAAGAAGGGCAAGTCCTTCATGGATCTCAAGGCCCGTTGCCAGGTCGTCTCCTGCATTCGTTCCGTGGACTACGTAATCCCCTTTGAAGTAGACGACGACGACACGGTCTGCGAGGCCCTGAGGGTGATCCGGCCCCACGCATTCACCAAGGGCGGCGACCGGACCGACATGTCCAATATCCCCGAGTGGAGTGTCTGTACGGAACTAGGAATCGAAGTGATATCCGGGGTGGGGATGGACAAGGCCTGGAGCAGCTCAGACTACCTGGAATCGTGGGGACGATTCTGGGCCGACCGTGAGGACCTCAAGTAGCGTCGCGACATTGCATTTGTTGCTTGTCCCGTGTCCTGTGCGGTCTTATAATCCCGGTACACGAATATCGACGGATCCCTTTGTGAACGCGTAGTCAATTTACAAGCCGTATATACGCCATACCGGCGAAATCACCCGGTTTCGTGTGCATGGCACGGAGGAGGAAATGGCCGGAACATACCGCGCCGCCGTGATCGGTCTCGGCCGTATGGGCAGCACCTTCGACGACGAAATCGACCAGGGCGGATCCATTTTTCTGCCCTACTGCCACGCCCCTTCCTATCATGCCGCACCAAACGTGGAACTGGTCGCCGGGGCGGATCCCCACGACGAACAGCGTGCCATTTTCGGTGACCGCTGGGGCATTGAGGAAAGCCACCTGTACGCGGACTACCGGGAAATGCTCGAAAATGATCGTCCCGATCTGCTCAGCGTCTGCACCACTGCCCGGATTCGCTCTCAGATCGTCCAGGCCGCCGCCCGAGCCGGCGTTAAAGCCATTTGGGCTGAAAAGCCCATCGCCCTGACCCTGGCCGAGGCGGACGCCATGGTGGAGACCTGCGCGGAACACGGCGTCGCCCTGGCCATCAACTGCGCGCGGCGCTGGCATCCTTTTTTCTCCCATGCGAGAACCATGATCGAAGAAGACGAACTCGGCGAGATCGTCCAGGTAACGGGCTACGGCCAGTGTGGTCTTTCACACAACGGCAGCCACCTCATCGATATCGTCCGATATATGGCGGGCGGAAGGGTTGAAT
>JAJECR010000002.1 GCA_022821935.1 Candidatus Latescibacterota bacterium | reverse complement strand
TCTGGCCCAGCCGGACGTCGCCCCCCACGTCCACGTGCCACGTCTCCAGGTTCGAATTGACGTGGGCGTGATGCCCGTGTGGGGCGTAAGGCACGCCCCTTGCCGAGCGGAAGTGGACGCGGCACGGTACGGGAAGGCCCGTCTCGTCGTCCAGGACCGTGGTGTGGACCCAGTTCCGCCCCGTGTCGATGATCTCGAACCGCACCCCGGGCGTGTCCACCGCTTCTTTCGTTTCCAGCTCGCCCCAGTTCGTCGCCCCGATGGCCTCGCCGTCCTGTTTCACGGTCACCGTGGCCGACGGCGTGCCGGCCACCCCCACGTGGGCGGGACTCGAACGCGTGTTGTCGGCCTGCCCCCATCCCCTGTGGGAGTCCTTCATGAAGTCCTCGTCGACCTCCCCGGGCAGCGGGTAGGCATAGGTCGCGTACCCCCGGTCCACTTCCACTTCAAGGTCGAACGGTTTTTCCGCGTCTTCCTCGGCTTTAAGCTCGATCTGGACGTCCCGGGCGGCCCAACGGCAGATTGGGTCTTCGTCCACGTGACCAAGGGTGACGGCGGCCACGACGAAGGGCGGACCCTTTGGCGTGATTTCAATGGATTGGATGATTTGGTCCGGGCGGGGGTTGTGCCAGGCCCAGAGGTAGTACCCGCGCGGCCAGCCCTGTTCGGCTTCCGTCTGCCTGCGGCCTGCGTCGTTCCAGTCGCCGCCGGACCGGCTGTAAGACGTCGGCTTCTCGTCCGGAACGCACAGGAAGGGATACTGTCCCCAGGGCAGCGGCATGTAGCCGATTTCGAACCGCTCGCGAATCGCCACGGACTCGTCCCGCCCGTCGTCCCAGATGAACCGGTACGCGGCCACGGGAAGGGCGATCGGACCGCCGGCCATGATCTCCGACCGGATCACCGCGTGGGCGAAGATTACGTTGGCCGCGGAACGGCCGACAGGAATCGTCAGCGGGTCGGCCGGACAGCCCAGCTGTGAACCGAAGCCGATGAAACAGTCGGAATCCACGGCCCCGTCGCCGATCTGAAAGGGCAGGCCGTGAAACGTCTGCGTTCCGAGCGGCGGGTCCGCTATGGAATCGTAGACCCGCCGGTTCGTGTTGTAGCTGGAACTGAGATCCAGCGGCTGGTAGTCCGGCATGGGGGCCTCGTGCACCGGTCGCATCGGCAGGCGTGCGGGTTACTGATTGTCAGCGTGCGGGTTACTGAACGTCAGGCGTGCAGGTTTTCCACTGCGGCGTCCACATCATCAAAAGTCTTGAAGACGGTGTAGAGCCTGGTGATCCGGAACAGGTGATCCAGGCGGTCATTCACGCCCGTGAGCGCCATCTCTCCGGACCTGGATCTGATCTTCTTCATGGCCGCGATCAGCGAACCCAGTCCCGAGCTGTTCATGATGGGCACGCCCGTCAAATCGGTAACGAAGCCCGTGCAGCCGCGGGCGAGGGCCTCGTCGATCATGCGGTCCAGCTCGATGCTGTCTCCCTCTTCCCAGAGCCTGCCCTCGATGCGCAGCACGGCGATCTCATTTTCCAGCGAAACGTCGATATTCATACCCACCTCAATGCTTCGGCCACGCCGCAGCGACATGCGGTTCCGCACGGCAAGAATGACCTATCGGGTCCAGTTCGTGTTGTTACAAACCGTTTTCACCCGGCAATCAGCGCCTCGATGGCGCCTTTGATCTCCTCGTACTCGGGAAACCGGTCCGTTTCCAGCTTGGAAAAGACCTGCGCGTCATCGACCGTTACCTCGAACTTGCCCCCGCTGGCAGGGACCAGTTGCAGTTGCTCGATGTCGTGTTTGTAGTACTCCAGTAGTTTCACCGCCAGCCCGGCGGCGTCGTTTTCGTAGCTTCAGTCGGCGCAGTAGACGATACGTACAATCACCATTTCCTCCTTGAACAAATGTATGATGCTCAAAGTCATCATCTGCGTTGCTAAGGTCTAAATAAACGTTCAACGTAAACAATGGCAAGGATTCTGAAACACCTCCTGCCCGCGCCATGCCCGACAGCCGATTACACGATTACGACTTTCAAAACCATACATTGCCGCTTGACAGGCACCTCCGTTACCAGTATTCTCAAAAGCGAGGAGGTGATTCACATGCTCGGAAGTTTCGGCACGACAGAACTGATTATCATTCTCGTAATCGTCATGATCCTCTTTGGCGCCAAGAAGCTCCCTGAACTGGCCAAGGGGCTGGGCCAGGGGATCACAGAGTTCAAGAAAGCACAAAAGAAAGAGACCGCCGAGGAGAATCAGAGTACCTCAGGTACATCTACCTCCAAGGATGCCTGACGCCTGAAGTATCGAGTTACAGGCGTTCGGAAGAGTCTGTACTGTCAAAGTACCGGCAGTGCGGGACCCACCGCCGGGCGGCAGCGACGGCAAGTCGCGCGTGGCTGCGGGTATCTCGCGGTACGCCTTCCGATCCGCCTCCGGGGGACGGAATCTACAGACACCGGTATCCCGGCCCACCCTGCCTGCCCGGTCTGAACGCTTCCCAGGCGGCGTCCCGCGCAGCCTCCTGCAGGCAATTGCGCCAGACACCGCGCAATCTCTCTTCTATCCTGAATCTCTCGTACCGAGGTAGAAACGCACACGGTCCCGGCGACTTCTCCGTCGTACCGTCCTCGCCTGTTTGATCAGATCGACTTTTTTCGTTCCAACGCGTTGAAACATATACGGGCCGCATCTTCGTTCGGGCCGCGTCCCGCTTTTTTAATTGACCGCGCCTACGTTGCTTTACGGGTCCGCGCCGTCATTGCCATGCGGGCCCGCATCCCGCTTTTTAGTTAGCCGCGCCTCCATATTTGAAAAAAACGCGGTATCCCCCAACCAAGTCGATACATGGGCGGTCTCATATACAGCAGGCGACCTGTTCATGTACCGCGATACCAGGTGACCGCCGTGGAAACCGCCCGGAAATTCGACAGCCGAATCGAACCGGACCACCAGGAAGACGACATGGAATCTGATTCGGTAAAGGTTCATGCGGACCTTGAAGACCGCGCGTTGATTCTCAGGGCCAGGGGCGGCGACATGAGGGCTTTGGAAAAACTCGTATACCGGTATGACGAGAAAGTGCTGTCCATGGCCGTGTCCTTCGTGGGGAACGTGGACGATGCGAAAGATGTTTACCAGGAAGTGTTCATCAGGGTCTTCAAGGCCCTGCCCAAGTTCGAATTCAGAAGCCGGTTTTCCACTTACCTTTACCGGATCGTCACCAATGTCTGCCTCACGCACAGAACAAAGCACGGAAAGAACCGCTTCGTGTCCATCGAAGAAAACGCCGCGGAAGATACAGGTCCGTTCCAGGACCGCGTTTTGCCGGTTGCGCCCGACCAGACGGACGCCCTGGCCATCAACAACGAGTATTCTGTGCGAATCCGGGCGGCCGTCGGCGCCCTTTCGCCCCGTCAGCGCACCGTTTTCGTCCTGCGGCACCACGAAGGATTCAAACTGAGGGAAATCGCCGGAATCATCGAATGCACCGAAGGGGCGGTCAAGAAATACCTGTTCGACGCCACCCGAAGGCTGCGTGAACAACTCAAGGACATCACGTCATGAAAACGGATAAGAACCAGTCTCACAGGAAATGGGAGGAATGGCTGGAACTCTCCCAGTACGGTGAATTGTCCGACACGGACCAGCGGCAGCTGGACGATCATCTCGCTTCATGCGAACAGTGCCAGGCGTACCGGGTCAGCCTGGAGGCATTCAGACTCGCTATGGACGACGCCGCGCCGTCCCGCCCGGGAGAAGCAGATCTGCGGGAGGCCCGGGGCAACCTTTGGTCCGCCGTGACGCTCAGCCGCCCTGCACCCCGTTACCCAAAGGAGTGGATGGATCGCTTTCTTACTGGCCTGCAAAGACTTACCTTGAACGCGTATCCTTCCTGGCGCTCCGTTCTCGGCGGAGCGGCGCTGTTGTTCGTCGGTCTGGTGGCGGGATACTACCTGACCGTTCCGGGAGACCGTACCACTGGTCTCGCGGCTGGTTTCGCGGCGCCGGGCATGGATCAGACGGACCTGTTGACCAATGACGACGTGGCCATCTCCAACGTCCGTTTCGTGGATTCGGACCTGTCGGACGGCATGCTGGAAATCGGTTTCGAAGCCGTGCGGCCCGTGCAGATAAGGGGAACGGTCGACGATCCCGGTATTCAACGCGTGCTCACCTTTACCGTGCTGAATGAACAGAACCCCGGGGTCAGGCTGCGGGCATTAAACGCCGTGAGCGCTTCAGAGGACCTGCATTCAGCGCGCGAGATCAAGGATGCCCTCGTCACAGCCCTGAAAACAGACTCGAATGCCGGGGTCCGCGGAGAGGCGTTCAACGCGCTCACCCGGTATCCTTTCGACGAGGAAATCAGGGACGCCATGATCCACACGCTGGTCTTCGACGAAAACCCGGCCCTCAGGATAAACGCGATCAACCGGCTGCAGGACCAGGTGCCGGCCTCGTTCGACGAAGACCTGGAAAGGGTACTCAGGGCCAGAATGGTTTCCGACGAAAACGCCTATATCCGCACGAAGGCAAGGACTGTGCTTAGCAACCTGTCCGCACCGCAAAACGGGACGCGGCCGACAGAGGAGCAATAATCATGCGATTACTGATCTGCACACTCAGTGTTTTATTGTTTGTGCCGCAAGCCCTGGCGCAGCAAACCCTGGCGGCTACGGATGATCAGAGCAGGATTGCCGGCAGCCGGTCGGAAACCTTCCAGGTGGAAAGGGGCGGGCGGCTCGACCTGAACACCCGGGCGGGAGACATCACCATCTCCACGTGGAGGAAGAACGAAGCGGTCGTGACGGTCCAGGGAATCCAGGCAAACGGCGTAAATGATCTCAGGATACGTTACGAGGGGGGCATCCTGCGCGTCGATTACGACCCGAGGTTTCCGAGATATCGAAGAAACGACTTGCGTTTCAAAATCGACCTGCCTACGGAGTTCGACCTGGACCTGCGTACCGGCGGAGGGGATATCGAAGTCGTGGGTGACCTGACCGGCGACGTGAGGAGCCATACATCGGGCGGCGACGTAACGCTACGGGATATCAGCGGTGAAGTGGAGCTGACCACGTCCGGCGGGGACATCCGGGTGGGCACGGTAGGTGGCGACGTGCACCTGCAGACGTCGGGGGGCGACATACGGGTCGAGAAGGCTTCCACCGACCTGGACGTCCAGACTTCCGGCGGAGATATCCGGATCGGGCACGTGGGCAATACGCTGGAAGCCCAGACTTCGGGCGGAGACATCGCTATCGAGTACGTTGGCGGGAAAGCCCGTATCACCACCTCCGGCGGTGATATCGAGATCGACGAGCTCTTGGGGAACGCCCGTATCACCACAGCCGGCGGCGATATCGAACTGCGTAACGCGAAGGGCGTCATCCAGGCGAAAACCGCCGGGGGCGAACTGGAACTCCTGAACGTGGCGGGAGCGATCGACGCACGGACCGCGGGCGGCGACGTCTTGGCCGAGATCATCCCGGAGGGTTCCAAGAACAGTTCGCTCATTTCGGCCGGCGGCGACATCGTACTCTACGTGGACCCGAAATCGAAGGCGACCATCGAAGCACGGATCCACGTCGACAAGAGATCGAGATTCGGTGTGTTTAATATGCGCCCTCCTCCAGGTAGAGACACACCCGTAGTTATCGAAATACCCGAGATACCGCCGATCGAACTCGATCAATCAGGAACGGAGATCGACGAAGAAAAGTTGAAAGAGATTATTGAAAAGCTGACGCAAAGCTTGAACGAGGCGGTCCAGTTGTCAGCCGAAGAGGCGCAACGGCTTGCGCAGGATTTGCAGGCGGACTTACGGGCGGCCCAACGGGACTTGCAGGCAGCTCAGAAGGAAGCTGTAAAACGGAAGAAGTCGTTGTTCGAAGCACGAAATAACACAACCAGAGGCACCCTGCGATACAAGATCAGGTCCGATCTGGAAGCGGAGCGCTACGAGGAAGACGTGGAAGAAGGGGAGATTAGCGCAACGTACCTGCTCAACGGCGGCGGGACCAGGATCTGGCTGGAGACCAGCGACGGCAATATCGAGATCCGCGAACTGAATAACTGAAACCGGGTAGAGGCGCTCGCGGCCTGTCCGAACTCGTCAACTCGTCTCCAAAATAACCCGCTGCGCCGCGGCGATGCCCGTACCCGTCTCAAATTCGTACCCGTGGCGGCTCAGCCCGTGCTCAAGGGCCGATATGGCGACCAGCATGTCCGAGGGAGCGATGTCGTAGCCCAGGTGGGCGATACGGATGGCCTTGCCCCTGTAATGCTCCATACCGTTCGCGATGGTCACCCCGCGATCCTCCTTGATCGTCTTGAGCAACGCGGACCCGTCTATTCCAGGCGGCATAAGCACCGACGTGAGTACGTTCGAGGGCCTGCGGGCGAAGAGTTCCAGGCCCAGGGCGGCAACGCCCGCGCGGGTCACCCGGGCGTTCCGTTCGTGAATCCGGTAGATTTCCTCCAGGCCAATTTCCTTCATCATCCCTAATGACTCGGCCAGTCCCATAAGCAGGGAAACGGCCGGCGTATAAGGCGTAAGCCCTTTTTCGAAGGAATCTTTGGCCCGTTTGAGGTTGAGATAGTAGGACGGCAGGGCGCTCCGTTCGATCCCCTGCCACGCCCGTTCGCTGACGCTGATGAAGGCGAGGCCAGGCGGGATCATGAGCGCTTTTTGGGATCCGGTCAGGGCGATGTCGACGTGCCAGTCGTCCGTCCTGAGCTCGTTGGCGCCCAGTCCGCTGATGGCGTCGACGATGAAGTAGCAGCCATGGCTTCGGGCGACGCGTCCCAGGACTTTGATGTCGTGAAGCACCCCTGTGGATGTTTCGCTGTGGGTGGCCAGCACGGCCTCGAAAGGCCCCTTCTCCTCCAGGACGCGGTCGATTTCATCCGGATCCGCCGCCCTGCCCCACTCCACGTCGAAGGGCAGCGCGTCCAGTCCGAAGGTTTCGCACAGTTCAATCCATCGCCCCCCGAACTTCCCTCCGCAAACCGCGAGCACACGGTCTCCCGGGGACAGCAGGTTGACGACCGCGGCTTCCATGGCGCCGCTGCCGGACGCAGTGAGCACGAGCACGTCGTTTTTTGTTTGAAATACGTGCTTGAGGTCCGCCGTGACCTGCCTGAGCAGATCGCTGAATTCGCTGGAACGGTGGGTGAGGACCGGTTCCGACATCTTCTGGACGACACGGTCGGGAACCGGCGTGGGTCCGGGAGCGAAGTTGGTTGCCTTCACGCGATCTCCGTCAGTGCGCGGCCAATACACAATCAACGCGAGGGTTTAAAGCGCGGTCAACGCGATCTGGGCATCCCGGGCATAAGGCGTGGCTTCGTAGTCTTCGACAATGCGGTCGTAAAGGGCCCTGGCCTGTTCCTTATCTTCCGCGGCCGTATAACACCGCGCGGCGTCGAGCAGAAAGCCCGGGGCAAGGAAGCTGTCCGGATCTTCTTCCGCCAGGGCGAGATACCGGTTGGCCGCCTCCCCGTATTTCTCTTCTTCCTCGTCACAGGCGGCCAGTCCTGAACGAGCGGCCAACTGAAAATAAGCGTCTTCGGCCCCGTAATCGTCCAGGTAGGCCTGATAGTAGGTACGCGCCTTTTCGAAGTCGCCCGTCTGGAAACAGGCGTTGGCAAGTTCTATCGTTGCCTCGAGCGCGAGAGGTGTCCCGCCGAACTCGTTCACGACCCGTTCGAATATGGGAATGGCGTCTTCATAGCGGTTATCCTGCATCGCCGTCTGGCCCGGGGCGAAAATCCTGCCCGCCTCGGCCAGGTCACCGGTCTGTTTGTCTGACCAGTAATACCAGCCCGCCACGCAGACGACCACCAGAACGACAGCCGCGGTAAGCGGTTTCCAGTGTTTATCGATCTCGTTGCTTACTTCATACAGCCAAAGGATGAATCGGTCTTCCTTCATTTCACGACGGCTGATGCGCCGCCTGGTTCTTGCCATCGATCCGGTCCTCCAAATTACTCGGTTTGTAAAGCTTCAGGTTGAAATCCGTTGTAAATCGCGCCGGTTCAATGTCTTAATTCACGCCAGTCAATCACAGTACGTGGCACAGGTAGAAACGTCGTAAATCATACCGGTAGAAACGCTGTAAATCTCAAAGGCGGAATCGTCGTACCAACAGCGGTTCCGCCCCCTGTTGCAAAGCCTAAAACATATAAGGGAATCAGGGCTTTTCGTCAAGTGGTTTCTATGGAGTTTTAACTTGACATCAGGCGCTCTTGGCGTATTTTACGAAGCACAAGTTGAGGTTTGCAACACGACGAAATCCAGCCGGTTTCGTGAACGGCAGATCACGTTCTGGGTGAAATACGCTCGTTTTACAAGGAGAGGGTCGATGGAACTGTCGGGTGCGGAAATAGTCATAGAGTGTTTGAAGAAGGAAGGGGTCGAAGTCGTTTTCGGGTATCCCGGCGGCGTAGTGATCCCGACCTATGACGTGATTCAGCGCACCACCGGCCTGAAGCATATCCTCGTGCGCCACGAGCAGGGTGCGACCCACATGGCCGACGGCTATGCGCGGGCGACCGGCAAGCCCGGCGTGGTCCTCGTCTCCTCCGGCCCGGGCGCCACCAACACGGTAACCGGTATCGCGACCGCGTACATGGATTCGATCCCGATGATCGTGATCACGGGCCAGGTACCGGTGCACCTGATCGGAAACGACGCTTTCCAGGAATCGGACACCGTGGGCATCACGCGGCCGATCACGAAGCATAATTTCCTCATCAAGGAAACCGAAGATATCGCGCAGGTTTTCGCCGAGGCGTTCCATATCGCGACGACCGGCAGGCCCGGCCCCGTCCTGATCGACGTGCCCAAGGACGTCCAGATCGGTGAGGCCGAGTTCTCCTACCCCGAACGGCCGGACATCCGCGGGTACAAGCCCCGGACCGAGGGGCATCCGAAGCAGATCCGCAAGGCGGCGGAGATGCTCACCTCGGCCAGGAAGCCGGTGATCTACGTGGGCGGCGGCGCGATCATCTCCGAGGCGTCGGAGGAAATCCGTACGCTGTCCCGCAAGCTCAACGCCCCGGTGACGACGACGCTGATGGGCCTCGGCGCCTACCCGGAAAACGACTCGCTTTCGCTCAAGATGCTCGGCATGCACGGCACCTGGTACGCGAATACCGCCGTGATGATGTGCGACCTGCTGGTCTGCATCGGCGCCCGGTTCGACGACCGGGTGACCGGCAAGCTGGAGGATTTTTCGCCCCATTCGAAGAAGATCCACATCGATATCGATCCGTCGTCCCTCAACAAGAACGTGCGGGTAGACCTCCCCATCGTGGGCGACGTGAAGCAGGTGCTGCAGCAGTTGATTCCCCTGGTGGAACGGGCCGATACGGCCGAGTGGCTCCAGCAGATCGAGGAATGGAAACGCGACCACCCGCTGACCTACGCGAACACGATAGGGCTCCACGAGGAAGGCCTGGAGGGTGTAGACCGGGAGACCGTCGAGAAGGAGACGGATCAGTTTCCGCTGTGTGCCCAGTACGCCATCGAGCGTATCGGGCAGCTCACGAATGGCGAGGCCTTCGTGGTCACCGACGTCGGGCAGCACCAGATGTGGGCGGCCCAGTGGTATGGCTTCTCGAACCCCCGGTCGATGATCACTTCCGGCGGGCTCGGCACCATGGGCTTCGGACTGCCCGCGGCGATCGGCGCCCAGTTCGCCTTTCCCGACCGCGACGTCATCGTGTTTTCGGGCGACGGAAGCATCCAGATGAACATCCAGGAAATGGCCACCGCCGTGGCCTGCGATCTGCCCATCAAGATCGTGCTGTTGAACAACGGCTACCTCGGCATGGTGCGCCAATGGCAGGAGTTGTTCTACGCGCAGCGTTATTCGGAGGTGGACCTGCGTGACTCCAACCCGGACTTCGTGAAGCTGGCGGAGGCCTACGGTGCCGTGGGTATCCGGGTCTTCAAGGATGAAGACGTGGAAGGCGCCTGGCTCGAGGCCTGCAAGGTCAAGGACCGCCCCGTGATGCTCGACATGGTGATCGCCGAGGAAGGCAACGTGTATCCCATGATCCCCGCGGGGGCGGCATCCCACGAGATGATCGAGGAATAACGGGACGGCGGGAATCAACCCGGCAAGTAAGGCAAGGAGCGAAATAGACCATGGCACGCCATACCATATCCA
>JAJECR010000005.1 GCA_022821935.1 Candidatus Latescibacterota bacterium | reverse complement strand
AGAGCACCTTCCCCTTGGCCACGTTGGCGCTGGATCAGGACCAATTACGCCAACGGCCCTGCCTGGGACTGGTGGTAATGCAGGCCGGCCAGCTCGCCACGGCAGGAGCAGAGTCTCCTGATTATCTCCTGCGTTTTTTTTGCTCCTCGGGCCGGGATTCCCGAGGACCCTGTCACGGGTTCAGCCCATGCCCTGGTTGCTCCCTATTGGTTGGCCCGCACCGTCCCGACTCCCATCGCGCTTCCCGGCCGGCAGTCGCTGGCAGCCGCCGTGGACCCGGCACCCGGTTCGGAACTGTACTTCGTTGCGACCGGCCTGGGGGACGGGAGTCACTATTTCTCCACCACACTGGACGAGCACCGGCAAGCGGTTGCCCGATACCAATCCGGTACTCCGCTGGCGGAGACCGCGGAGCGGTGAGAGGCGCATTCATTACCCTTGAGGGAACCGAAGGCGTCGGCAAGACGACATGCCTTGAATTCGTTCGGGACACCCTCGCTGCGGCGGATATACCGGCCGTGGTCACAAGGGAGCCCGGTGGAACGGCGCTGGGGGAAATAATCCGGGACTGGATACTGAAGGGCAACCACGGCCGACTGTCCGCGGAAACGGAAACGCTCCTGATGTTTGCCGCCAGGGCGTTCCATCTCGATGAGGTCATCCGGCCGGCGCTCGATGCCGGACACTGGGTGATCTGCGATCGCTTCAGCGATGCAACGGTGGCTTATCAGGGCGGCGGGCGGCGTGCCGACAAGGGTTGGATCCAGTCCTTGCGTGCAGCCGTTCACGCGGACCTGGAACCGGACCTGACGTTGCTGCTGGACGCACCGGTGGAGGTTGGCCTGAACAGGATCCGCACCCGCGAGCCGGACCACTTCGAAAGGGAGAATAGGGATTTCTTCGCCCGCGTGCGTGCGGCCTATCTGGAATTGGCGAGAGACGAACCGCATCGGATCAAGGTGATCGACGCGACGCCGTCGCTGCCGGAAATCGAGTCCCGGATCTCCGGCCACATGGCCGCATTCCTGGGCGTATTCAGCCGTTAGCAACCGGTGGCCCGGCCCGTGCCCGCTTCTCCGTACGAGATTCTAAGCAGCGGGATCTGCCCATGGCTGCAGGCGCCCCTGTCGCAACTGGAGGCCGCCCACGGAGCCGGCCGCCTGGCACATGGATGGCTGCTGGCCGGGCCGCGGGGCGCCGGCAAGATCAACCTTGCCCTGGTCGCGGCGCGCCGGCTGCTGGAGGGCTCCCGCGGCGACGTGACGCCTCTGATGGCCAACGAGGCTGCCACCGCCATGGTCCGGCGCCACGAGCCCGCGGACCACCATCCCGACCTCCACTGGGTGTTCCCCGAACCGAAGAGAAACACGCTGACTGTCGAGCAGATCCGCGAAGCGGCTCAGGCTCTTTCGCTGACCAGCCTGACGGGCCAGGCCAAGGTGCTTGTCCTGGAGCCTGCCGACGCGATGACCACAGCGGCCGCCAACGCATTGCTCAAGACCCTGGAGGAACCCAGCGCCGATACCTATCTGCTGTTGATCTCACACCAGCCCGGACGACTTCCGGCTACGATTCGCAGCCGTTGCCAGTCGCTGCCGGTACGTTGTCCTCCGGTTGCCGAAGCGCTCGCCTGGCTGGACGGTGCGGAGAAGGGCCAGGAGGGTGTGGACTGGATGCCCCTGCTGGATGCCGCTCGCGGAGTTCCGTTTCGTGCTATCGACTGGAAGAAAAGCGGTTTTTACAACGTTTATAAAGAGTTGGAAACTACATTTCATGGCATTTCGACTAACCGGGTCGACCCCCAGTCGGTCGCAGACCAGTGGTTGGCGGGAGATATCGAGGCCGCGCTTATCTGGCTTTCGACACGATTACAGGCGGTGATTCGGGCGCGACTGGCGCCCGCCGGCGTTGAAGACAGCAAGCTGGTCCACGGTGAGCTTTGGGACGCCTGGGAACCGCTGCCAACGCAATTTCTGTTCAAACAGCTCGAAAACGTGGAATTGCTTTTGGGGCAGCTTGGCGGTGGAATCAACGTGGAACTGGCGGTCAGGGCATTGTTGCCCGGTTTCCGGCCGGAGGGAGGGCATCGATGAGTTCATCCGGGACATTGGAGCTGGCGCTCGAGGACAAAAGCGCGTTACGGCAGGCGTACATGCCATTCCTTCACAACGGTGGCGTATTCGTACGCACCAGGGTTCCGTTCGAGCTGGGTGACGAAGTCTCTGTAACGATCCGTCTGTTCGGTGCAGACGGGCCGGTTGCCGTCAAGGGCAAGGTCGTCTGGGTGACACCGAACCGGGCACAGGGTAAGCGAGCTGCGGGGGTAGGGGTGCAGTTTGAGGCTCAGGAAACCTGTGGAGCCCATTTCGAAGAACTTCTTGGCGGAATTTCGGGCGGGGATGAACCTACCCACACTCTCTGATCTACGCGGCCGGCCTCGTCAGGTCGCGTTTTCGTCCTGACGAACCGGTTTCAGGGTTTCCCAATCGGGATGGGGAGCGAATCGGGGGCCGAGTGTAGCGGCAAACGACTGCATGCGCCGGACGATCGCTTCGATGCCTCGCAGGCGCGCGTATTGAAGCGGGCCACCCCTGAACGGCGCGAACCCCGTTCCGAAGATGACGCCGGCATCCACCAGGTCCGGATCTTCCACCACTCCGTCCGCATGACACGCCACCGCCGCGTTGAGCAGCGGCAGGATCAGCCGGTCCTGAAGGTCCCTGTCAGGCAACGCAGCACCCTTGGACTTGATCGGCCGGTTGTCGCGGAACCGGTAGAAGCCGGCCCCGCTCTTGGCGCCCAGTTCGCCCGCCTCGACCTTGCTTCGAAGGCGCGATGCTGCCTCTCCTGAAGCCGTGCCCAGGCTCTCGGCCGCATGCAGGACGACATCCAGTCCCACACGGTCCGCAAGCTCCACGGGACCCATGGGCATTCCGAAGTCTTCAGCGGCGCGATCGATGGTTTCCAGCGCGTAACCGTCATGGTGTGCAAACAGTGCCTCGGCGAGATAGGGCGCCAGTATACGGTTGACGAGGAATCCCGGCGTACTGCGGCAGGGGAGAGGCAACTTCCCGATGCCATTGACGAAAGCCATTGCCCGCGCCATGTGCTCGTCATTCGTGGAATCGCTGCGGACGACTTCCACCAGGGGGAGTCTGGCAACCGGGTTGAAGAAATGCAGTCCCAGGAAACGGCCGCGGTGCGTGGTCGCCTCCGAAAGGCGTTTCAGGTCGATACTCGACGTATTCGTTGCCAGCACGGCGTCGGGACGCATCCGGCTTTCCAATTCCCGATACAGGTCCTGCTTTGCGTCCAGTCGCTCGACGATGGCTTCGATGACCAGGTCGGCTTCGGCGAATCCGTCCACATCGGCCACAAGACGCCGGCGGGCCTCATCGGCCGCCCCGGGCGCCCTGAGCCGGCGCCGGAAGAGTGCTTCCGCCCGCTCCAGTGCCGGTTCCACCAGCGCCGTGGAACGATCATGGATTGTCACCCTCATGCCACGCAGTGCGCACCATGCTGCGATGTCGCCGCCCATGACACCGGCCCCGACCACATGTACGTGTCCGATCCCGGAAGTCTTCGGCCCCAGGCCCCGCAGACGCTCGCGCAGGAAAAAGACACGCACCAGGTGACGCGATGTCGAGGTTTGCAACAGGCGCGCCATGGATCGCGCTTCAGCTTCGTAAGCCGATTGGCCCCTGGCGCCGTGACGTACCCACAGATCCACGATTGCGAACGGCGCCGGATAATGCTCGGGCCGCCCGCGTCGCCGGACCTGCGCCCGCAGGCGCCGGCCCAGCCACGGTCTCACGAACGGCAAGCCCAGCAGTCTCAGATGTGCGCGTGGGCGCCGTTTGCGTGGCCGCTCGGCCACGAGTTCCCTCGCGGCCCGATCCAGTTGTCCATCGGGTACGATGCGGTCCAGTAGCCCGATGCGCCGGGCCTCCACCGCGGATAAGGACTTGCCGGTGAGCATCAGTTTCAGCGCTGCCGGAGCACCCAGCAGACGCACGCTGCGGACCGTACCACCGAGCCCGGGGTGGATGCCCAGCCGCACTTCCGGAAGCCCCAGATTGCGCTTGTGGCCCTCCACGGCGATCCGGTAGTCGCAGGCCAGTGCAAGCTCCATGCCGCCGCCCAGTGCAAAGCCGTGGATGGCAGCAACGGTCGGGCAGGGCAGACGCTCCAATCGGTTCAGAAGCCGTTGCCCCTGACTTACCAACTCCCCGGCCTGGCCGGATTCGGCGAGAGCGCGAAACTCCGAAATATCGGCTCCTGCGATGAACCCGGAATCCTTGCCCGATCTGATCACCACGCCTGCGGGCGGATTTGCGACCAGTTCTTCGACGAGACCCGCCAGTTCCCAAAGGACGGCCTGGGAAAGCACGTTGGTCCGGCTGTCCGCCTTGTCAAGAATCAGCCAGCGGACACCGTCGGCATCGTCCTCGGTACGCCAGTGTCGGGTCATGTGTCAGAACCGCGTAGTTCGCACGAACCAGACTATCGCAACGAACTGGGCGCGCGTCCGAACACGCGTCGAAACGCGCGTCTGAAACCTGCGGCGGATTCGTATCCGGCGTGTGCTGCGACGTCCTTTACGGGGACGCTTGTCCGGCGCAACTCGCGGCGCGCCTTGAGCATTCGCCAGTACCGGATGTAGCGCAGCGGCGGTTCTCCGACCCGCTGGTGAAACCGTTCCGCAAACGCTGCTC
This sequence comes from Candidatus Latescibacterota bacterium, assembly GCA_022821935.1. Classification (GTDB taxonomy): domain Bacteria; phylum JAAXHH01; class JAAXHH01; order JAAXHH01; family JAAXHH01; genus JAAXHH01. The sequence goes on along the minus strand of JAJECR010000005.1, from coordinate 8,338 downwards.
GCGACAGGCCCACCGACTTCGCCAGTTCCGGCACATGCCAGGCACGGTCAAGCTGCGTGTGGATCCGCCTGAGCGCATCGTGAAGGACGGGATCGGAAAGTGCTGCCAGGAAAACGGGCCGCGGCCCATCCACCTGGCATCTCCGCAGCAACTCCACCAGCATGATGTCCGCGATTCGCCGGGCGACATAGTCGAACCCCGGCCGCGCATTGATCAACTCGCCTTCCAGTAGCCAGACCGCCCGGCGCAGTTCGCTTTCGTCGGTGAGATCCCGGGAACGCAGCAACAGTCGCCCGGGCAGGTGTCGCGCCAGCGGGTGGGGCAGGGTTCTGTCCAGGGCATAAACACTGTTCAGCAAACGGGCAGGGGATGACGACCTGCCCGATCCCGGCCGCAACTCATGCCGGTCGCCGTCGGCGAGCAGTACGCAATCCAGGGAATGAAGTCGGTACTCGGCGCCGTCGCCCGTGAATTTCAGCGTGCATCCGCCGGACACGACGAAATAGGCCTGCAAGGTGGCGTCGCAATTCGTATTGACGCCCCCCGGGCCAATCGAATGGACGGAGGTGCATTTCAGGTCGAGTACATCAAGTACTTCGCTCAGAATATCCATACCCGTCCAAGGTATACGCAAACCCGGCAAATTTCATCAGGATCTGAACTCGTGATGGACTGAATGGCCTAACCTGCATAGACTGGGCTCCAGGGGAAAGAGCGCCATGTACCGAAGTCTTTACACTGCCGCACTTGCACTGCTCGCCGGGTGTGCGACCAATCCGAGCCAGGTCGTGTCGCCCCGCTGCGACCTGTTCGATAACTGTTTCGATCGGGACCGGGTACGGTCGTTCGAGTTTCTGGACCGGGACACCGTCGTTGTGGAGGTCGGCCCCTACCGTTGTCCCTTCCTGGTGGAAGTCGATGGGATCGATTGCCAGCTGGCATTTTCCGGCCGCCTGATGTTCTACGACGACGACCGCCGCATTTGCGCCCTGGACGGCGCTGTATTGATCACGGATGCTTTCTCGCCGGTTTTTCCTCAGGATGTTTGCCGGGTTCGGGACGTCCGGGCCGTTTCCGAAGATGAACTCCTGGAGCGGTACGCTACGTCGGGAAGAATTCCGCCACCGCCGCCAACGGGTGCGGGGGAATTGCAGGTCGAAGAGAGTTCGGAGGCAACGGCTCCCGGCGTCGAACCGGGTGACGATTCTTCCGAAACGGAATCGCCGGTCGAGACTGAAGAAACCACCTGACCGTGCCGTGAGGCACGCCGCCACCGACAGGAACTACAAACTGCCGGTCCTACGGCGCACAGATCGGGCGGCCGCGTTCTTCCAGACTTTCATTGTAGGTGACCAGCGCCGGAGCCATGGATGAAACCAGGTCGTAGATGCGGCGATCATCCGACGGGTGAGTGGACGCAAATTCGGCCGGCTCTTCACCGTCCCGGCTTTCGGCCATGTTTTTCCAGAGCTCGATACTGGCCCGGGGATCGTATCCGGCCTTGGCCATGTATTCCATGCCCGTGAGATCCGCGTCGGACTCCTGGCCGCGGCTGAACGGGAACAGCAGCCCGAACTGCGCCAACGTTCGGCCCGCTTCTCGTCCGACACTGCTGCCGTAGCGCCCGTAATTGCCATAATAAGGGTCGTAAATCCCGCGGCCGATCTGCTCCCCGACCGCTCCGGCGAGAATCTCCAGGAAATCGCCGCCCATCTGCCGCCTTGCCCTTGCCATCACGTGATTCTCGGTCACGTGAGCAATTTCATGGCCGATGACGGCCGCCAGCGAATCCACTGTATCGGCCACCTTGAAGATACCCGTAAAGACGCCGATCTGTCCGCCGACCATGGCGAATGCGTTGATGGCTTCGTCGTCGAATACCACCACTTCCCAGTTCATCTCGGAATAGGGCTCTTCCAGAACCTCGATAATGCTCCAGGCAACGCATTCGACGAACGGTTGAATCCGCGGGTCGGCCGGCTTGGGAAGATCCCGCTTCATCGTGAGCCACTGAACACGGGTTTCGCGCTCGATCTCCTTGGCGTTGGCAAACTGCGCCTGGGCGGTACCCACGGCCAGCATGCAGAGCACAGCGGCTGCGGTGGTCAACTGTAGCGTACGGGATAACTTCCGGTGCATGACTTGCCCCCAAAGATAAACAAACACAGACCGTTAGATGCCTCAGGTACCAAGAGGTTCATCCGCAATCGGCACGATAGCATATGTGGGCAGGAAAATCGCTTGCGCAGATGGCGCGTCTCCGGACATGGATGGGAAGGGGGCGGCGGCACCTGGGGGACGTGTAATGGCGTTGGCCCCTGGAGCGAATCCCTATTGGTTCGCATAATGTATATTATGTTAAATAACGGCAATAAGTGTAATCCGGTTTGACCCGGCTCAAGTCGAGGAGATAAGGCTCTACGCCATAATTGAAGACTGCGGACCCTTCAATGGGTCCGCAGTCTTTCCGATCGCGATCGCCGCTCAGTCTTCGGTCAGTCGCTCGTAGGTCACGAGGGCGAAGATGGTCACACTCGCCGCAGCCAATGCCATTCCGGCACTGCTCAGAATGCTGGTAAGGTAACCTCCGATTGCAGGAATCGAATCCAGCGCACCATCGCCACCCGCACCCAGGAACACGGCAAACAAGACAAGGGCAATCCGATTGTCGCTGGCCACGTAGTAACCGAGTACAAGTCCGACGATCGCCAGAATGAGTCCGCCCATTGGAATACCCGGGATCAGCGCGACCGCGAGTACGGCGACAACATTAACGATTCGAACGATTTTGGCTGGGCTCATGTTGCTCCTCCCACTGTTGTTTATTACTTTCTCGGATCCGATACCGTTCTTGTTTGATATTTGGCATCAGGATCACTGAGTACCTATCCTATCACGACTGGGAGGCCACGCAGTATTTTCCGTACGGCAATCGATAAAGCATGATTTTCGATGTGCGTCTGGACGACGTATCGCTGGCCTTCGGCGATCAGGTAATTCTCCGGGAGGCCAAGCTGCGTCTCGACCCGGGCGAGCGCGTGTGCCTCATAGGCCGGAACGGCTCCGGGAAGTCCTCCACACTCAAACTGCTGACCGGTGACATCGAACCTGACGAAGGCCGGGTCGAAATTCCCGCCCAAATGCGCCTTGCCATGTTGGACCAGGCGTTGGACGAGCCCACCGAACGGTTCGTTCGCGACGTCGTGGCCGACGGAATGCACGCTCAACGCGGCCGAATCGAAGCGTTTCGCGCCCTCTCCGGTGAATTCTCGCCGGGCAAGGCCCACCTGCGTGAACTCGAAGCGCTGCAAGCCGCCATAGAGGCTGGCGGCGGCTGGTCGATCGACGTTCAGCTGGACGCGATCATCTCGCAACTCGAATTGCCCGCCGGCGAGCGCATGTGCGATCTGTCAGGCGGTTGGAGGCGCCGGGTGGCCCTGGCGCAGGCGCTGGTCGGCAAGCCGGAATTGCTGTTGCTGGACGAACCGACCAATCACCTGGATATCAGTACGATCGAATGGCTGGAACAGGAAGTTCGCCGCTACGACGGCACAGTGCTGTTCGTGTCCCACGATCGGGGATTCGTGGAGCGACTGGCGACGCGCATCGTCTCCATCGACCGGGGCTCCCTTCGATCCTGGCCGGGAGGCTACCGGGCCTACCTGCGCCAGAAACGCAAGGCTGACGCCGAAGAGGATCGCGCCAACACCCTGTTCGACAAGTTGCTGGCCGAGGAAGAGGCCTGGATACGCCGGGGCATCAAGGCGCGGGAAAGCCGCAATGAGGGACGCGTAAGGGCACTCGAAGCCATGCGTGAACAGCGCAGCGAGCGCATCAGGCGGCCGGCGCAGGCGCGCATTCACATCAACGAATCAGAGCAGCTTTCCGGAAAGAAAGTTCTCGAAGTACGTAACGTAACGCACGGTTATAATGGAAAAACTTTGTTTCGAGGCTTTTCGCTACGCATCATGCGCGGCGATCGGATCGGCATCATCGGAAACAACGGTGTCGGCAAGAGCACCCTGCTCCGAATTCTTTTGGGTGAAGTGAAGCCCGACACGGGGTCCGTCAAGCGCGGTACGCATCTGCAGGTGGCCTATTTCGACCAGCTTCGGCGCGAACTCGATACCACGAAAACAGTCGCGGAAATCGTCGGCGAGGGCCGCGACTACATCGACATCCAGGGCCGGAAGAAGCACGTCGTAGGCTATCTGACCGACTTCCTGTTTTCGGCAAAGCGTGCCATGACGCGGGTTTCCGCACTGTCCGGCGGTGAGCGTAACCGGGTCATTCTTGCAAAACTGCTGATTCAGCCCGCGAATCTGCTGATCTTCGATGAACCCACCAACGACCTGGACGTGGAGACCCTGGAAGCGCTGGAGTCGCGGCTGCTCGCGTATTCCTCAACCCTGATCGTCGTCAGCCATGACCGCTACTTTCTCGACCAGGTGGTTACCAGCACCCTCGTTTTCGAAGGTGACGGTGTCGTTCATCGATACGCCGGCGGCTACAGCGACTGGGAACGGCTCCGGCGACAGCTTGCGGTGGGGGATTCCCCTCCTCCCACGGCAGGAGCGGCCAGGAGGCCGTCAGTACGCCCCCCCTCCCCCGCCGGAAAGCTTACCTACAAGCTGCAGCGCGAGCTCGATGGACTCCCACAGCGGATTCAGGCTCTGGAACAACGTGTGCAGGCGATGGAACAACAAGTCAACTCGGCAGAGTTCTATCGTCAGCCGCACGAAACCGTGCAGGCGGCGCTTCACGAACTGGAACAGATGCGTTCACGTCTCGAGACGGCGGTGGAACGCTGGGCCGAACTGGAAACGCAGTCCCAGGCACTCCGTTAGTCCGTTTCCGGCGTCAGCCTGCACCCGCAACCATTGACCACCGGAACTGCTGCGCGGGGAGTTTCTTCATCCAGTCGCCGCATGCGAGTACTGTCCGGTACCGGACCGGCCGCGCGTGGGGTTTCCCCGGTGGACTTGGGGCCGGCGATACAGCAGAATGCCTGCGGTCTGTCGGCTGCCGTCACAGGCTTTCGGGATGCCGTCAGGCAGACTCAGGGAACCGTTCCAGCTACAGCACACGGAAGAAAGATGGCCGAACCTGCAAGACAAAATCACCTGATACCCCAGACTACCTGGCAGAAACTCTACCTGGGATGGTTTCTGTTCTGTTTCCTGATGGTCTGGTTCGGCACCTGGGCCGTGAACGAGCCCGTGGCCGTTCTCGGGATGCCCATGGTGTATGTGTGGTGCAGCGGTTGGGGCCTTGCGTGGCTCTTCGGCTGCCTTTTCCTCGGCCTGAAGATTGAGGCCGAACGCGAAGCGGCCCGGGGAGAATAGCGATGGAATCCTGGCACTACACCATCATCATCGTCATTCTCTATGCGCTGCTCATCCTCTGGGTGGGCACCGGCCGCTGGACCAAGGTGGGCCGCGTCGCCATGGACGACTACTTCAAGGTCGCACCGGGTTTCGGGTTCATCGTGCTCTACCTGGGCATCGCAGGCGGCTTCCATACCGCCTTCGCCATTCCCGGCTCCATGGGGTTCTATCACGCGCACGGGGTCGCATTTGCGGCCAACGTCCTTTGGACCGTATTCACGCCCCTCGGCGTGATCTACTTCATCGGCTCGCGCATCACCTGCCTGGGCCGAAAGTTCAACTACATCACGCCCGCAGACCTGCTGGTGGACTATTTCGGGGACGGCAAATTCCGCGCATTCATCGCCGTCTACATCCTGTCCTGCTGCATTCCGCTGATGACGGCAAACGTCACGGGACCCGCCGTACTGCTCTCGGAAGGCACCCAGGGCAACATCCCCTACGTCGGTGCGCTGCTGATCATGGGCGTCATGGTGATGATCTATGTCACCTCCAGCGGCATTCGCGGCGTCACCTGGACCACGGTGGCCCAGGCGGTGTGGATGTTCGTGGCGGTGTGGGCGGCGGCCATCTGGTGCCTGAACCTGATCGACGGCAACCTCATGACGCTTTTCAACCGGATCCTGGAAACGGAACCGTCGATGCTGACGCTGCCGGGCCCCAATGGTCTGGCGACTCCCGAGTGGTGGATCACCTTCCCCGTCTTCGGGCTTGCCCTGTACTGGGCGATACTGCCCCGCGGCTTCATGTTCTTCTATTCCGCCCGGGACGTACAGACCACGCGGCGCATCGGGCTGACGGTGGGTTTCTACCTGATGACCCTGTATCTGCCCGCCATGGTGATTGGTTTCACCGCCTTCTATTTCCTGCCCGGAGCGGACTCCGACGGCTCCTTCCCGCTGATGCTGGCAACCTACGCGCCGGCCTGGTTCGCCGGGCTGATCGTGGCGGGCGGCCTGGCGGCGGGCATGTCATCCCTGGACGCCGATACCAATGCCAATTCCGCCATGTTGACGAAGGATGTGTACGCGACTTTCGTGAGGAAGGACGCGCCGGACCGGCACTACATCACCGTCGGTCGCCTGATCGTCGTTGGCCTGGTGGCGATCACGGTGGCGGCGGCGGCGTATCGCTGGGGTCTTGTCGTGCTCATGATCGGCGTAACGGCGTCGATGATCACTCAACTCCTGCCGGCCGTGCTGGCGGTCACCGTGCCGATGGGAGTCCGCTTTACCAAGGCCGGTGTCACTGCAGGCATCCTCGCCGGGCTCGCGGTTTCGCTGCTGTCGCGGTTCTTTGCCGCGGACTTGCTGCCCGACGGATGGCGGTTCGACCCGTCCTTCTGGGGCCTGGTCGTCAATATCCCCGTAACCCTGATCGTGAGCCAGTTCACTACCCCGCCGGATCCCGAGCGGGTGGCCCGGATTCGGGCTGCGCTTGACGAGGAGTTCCGTCGAACGCCCGCGACCTGAGCAATCGTTTAAGCAGCCTGAAACTTTGTTTAATCGCGGGTTCGCTCGCGCGAGTGGACTGGCGAGACGGTATAATTCCTGTTTGCGCTGGCCATTCTTGAGGACAACTGAAATGAGCGATCAACCGTGGAAGACCGATGACTGGTTCAGCAGCGCCTGGAACTACAACGACCAGGTGACCAGAGATCTCAACTTCCCCGAGTCCATCAGGATTCACGATGTTTCGCTTCGTGACGGCGAGCAGCAGACTGCCATCGCCTACACATACGACGACAAGATCCGTATTGCGGAGGCTCTGGCCGAAGCCGGTATCCACCGGATCGAAGCGGGCCTTCCGGCCGTCTCCAAGGACGATTTCCGCGCCATCGAGGCCATCGTCAAGCGCAACCTGGGGCCGGACATCTACTCCTTCTGCCGGTGCATGAAAGCCGATATCGACGCCTCCGTCGACTGCGGCGTCAAGGGCCTGATCATGGAGGTCCCGGCCAGCCCGCACCTGATCGAATACGGCTACAAGTGGCCCCTGCAGAAGGCCATCGATCTTTCCGTTGAAGCCACGGCCTACGCCCATGAGCGGGGACTGGAAGTCGTCTTCTTCCCGATCGATTTCTCACGGTCCGAAATCGACTGGGTTCTCGATCTCATCAATACGGTGGCCACCGACGGGCACATGGACGCGCTGGTCCTGGTGGACACCTTCGGCGTGGTCTCGCCCCACGCGATGAAGTTCTTTGTCCGCCACGTCAGGAGCCGCTTCCCCGGTACCCGCCTGGAAACGCATTTCCACCAGGATTTCAGCCTTGGCGTGGCCAATACCCTGCTGGCACTGGCGGAGGGCGCGGAGGTGGTGCATTCCACGGTGCTGGGAATCGGCGAACGCGCCGGCAACGCGCCGACGGAAGACATCGTCATGGCCTTGCTGACCATGTACGGCATCGACGTCGGCATCCGCACCGAGAAATTCTATTCCCTGGCCAAGCTGGTCCAGGAACTCTCCAACGTGGATGTCCCCAGCAACCGTTCCATCGTCGGCGACCGCCTGTTCCAGGTGGAGTCCGGCATCATCGCCAACTGGTTCTACAACTGCGGCCTGGAACACCAGACGGAACTGTTCCCCTTCCGGCCCGAGGTCGTCGGCCAGCCCGAAGCAGAAGTGGTTCTCGGCAAGGGCAGCGGGATCGACTCGGTGAACATCTGGCTGAGCCGCATCGGCGCCCAGGCGACCGAAGAGGAAGCCACCGAGATCCTCTTGCAGGTCAAGGCGACCGGACTGCAGACGAAGAAACTGCTCACCGAGGAGCAGTTCAGGGAGATCGTCGCCCGAACCGTGTCCAGGGCTGCCTAGCAGCCCGTGGCAGAAATGGTTTCTGGTCCGATTTTGGCTGTTCCGGGGTCCTGGCGTTGGATCGCGGCGCGTAGCGGCGAATTTTGGTTGGCGGGCCGCGTAGGGCCGAAAATCGACGTTACGAGGCTTACAAG
>JAJECR010000146.1 GCA_022821935.1 Candidatus Latescibacterota bacterium | reverse complement strand
AGGATATATGGAACACATATAGGGTTGAAGTCTGTCGAATCGATTTGGGTCAGCACGTGTCCATATCCAATCTTCGCGATCAACCGACCGAAGTCTTGTGGTACATGCCGGAACTTGAGGATCAGTTTTTTCCCTGGATTTTTCGCCAGAAAGTTCCGTCTCCTAATGTCATCATCAATGATCACGAGTTGCCATTCCTTGGATACATCCTCTTCTTCTGGGAGCCCCTGCAACAGTCCAGCTTTGGACATCTTGTAAAACACGAAACCGGCGGGATATTCCGACGCAGGAATTGCCGGATTTTGTCCACGACCACTCATATCTGGCATGCTCAGCTCTTTCTTGCGCTGCGCTTTACGGCGAGATGGCGCGTCAAAGGCAATTCTGGCGTCACCCCACAGGTCTCGCGCCACCTTCAGTTCGAACTTCGTGGTGATATCCGCACAACGTGCACAGCTAGCCTTCCTGAGCACATGGGACCCTCCAAGCGAATAGGGAACCACATGTTCGTCGGAGAGCGCGACGTCGGTTGCTCCGCAGTAGATGCAGGAACCTCCGCTTTCAACATGTTGTGGACCACGTGGCATCGATAGAACCTATCCGACTTCTTTGGGTTAAAAACGTAAGCAGTGAGCGAAAGAGTAAACTTTTGTTTTCTTACTCAGTACGAGATGGTCAATAGTATATGTGAGAAGCTTGGTTCGATCAGACGATCTCCACGCCGGCCTCCGCCGCGATGCGCCGGACGTTGGCGACCGCCGTCGGAATCTTCTCTTCGGGCAGATGTTCGACCAGCATGTAGCCCCCGGGATGGAGGGCTTCCCAGCGCCGTACGGCCGTGACGAGGTCGAGATCCCCGGCGCCGGGCACCTCTTCGTTCATGTGGAGGACGAACCCGGGTTCCAGGCTGATGTCCTTGATATGGGAAACGGTGGAGATCGGCCCCATGACGTCGAAGATGTGGTTCATGCGATCCGTGCTGTTGTAAACCTGCGCAAGGGACTGGAAGTGGTTCACGAAATCCATGACCACGCGCAGGCGGTCGGAACCCACTGCGTCGATTACCTGCCGGTTGATTTCGGGCGAGCCCATGATCGTGAGCACGTGGGTCTCGATCACGACGGTCACCCCCTCTTCCTCTGCCCGCTTCGCGACCCGCGACAGGGTGTCGATCAGTACCTCCAGACGCCCGGGTTCGTGGTTCTCGGGCGAAGGGTCGTAGGAACCTGAAGGGTTCAGGCTCCCGGTCCGGATCAATACGTTGTGGGCCCTGAGCGCACTGCCCACTTCCAGGCCGCGGTGAATGGTCCGGACGACCCGGTCGCGGACCGCCTCGTCCGGGTCGAAGAGGCATTCGCGGTACCCGATGCCGAACTGGGCCAGTTCCAGGCCCAGGCGATCATAGAGATCGTTGGCCCGGTTGCAGTCCGAAGTCGTCAGGTCGTCCAGGATATCGCCGGGTCCGTGATAGCAGACGGACGTGACGCCCAGCTCCAGGCCCTTTCTCAGTACCACTTCCGTTACGGCCCGGGGATCTCCCGGCGCGTATCCCACAACGCCCAGACGCATGGAAATGCCCTTTCTGTACCTGCCTGAATCCGATTGATCTCAATCTCGCGCGCGCCAGGAATATCACTATGGATCAAACCCGGCGCATGTTCAGTCCCCGATGATCACCAGCACGGCGTTCTTGTCTACCGTATCCCCTTCGCCGACGCGGATCTCTTTGACCGTTCCGCTCGCGTGAGCGCGCAATTCGTTCTCCATCTTCATCGCCTCGATGACGACTACGCCCTGTCCGCTCTCCACCGCGTCACCCACGGCCGCGGATATTGACACGACGCGGCCGGGCATGGGCGCCTTGATCTGCTCCCCTCCGGCACGTCGCCGGGACTTGACCTGTCCGCGCAACCGGGCGAGTTGCTCGTCTTCCACAGCTACCTCGGACGAAACGCCGTTGACCTTGACCTCCCGGCGCTCGCCCTGAGTCGCCGTCACCGCAGTATATGACCTTCCATCGATGAGCAGGGAGTAGGAATGGTCCCCTTGAATCGAGGCCATGTCGACTTCCAGCGTCCTGCCGTCGACGCGCAACGCGACCTGGTCTTCCCGGTCATCCAGGCTGACGGTGTAGGTAGTGCCCTGTATCGTGACGAGATAGCTCAATGTTCACCCTTCGCGGTTTTATAACTCGTAGGGCATGCGACGGGAAGACCGTCAGCGTTCCCTTCGCATGGCGTCCCGCCGCCCGGTCAGTTTCCATGGGCTCTCCCTGGCCCCGTCGGATCCGTCCCCGCCGACCCCGGCCGGTATCGCCCTTCTCGCTTCCCGGTGTTTCATGATCGCGGCAAAGGCGGCGGCGATATGGCGCTCGTCGGCCCCGGCATCCTCGTCCGGCCCCATGGTCTCGACGAAGGATGTCGAATAGTCGCCGGAGGTGAACCTGGGGTCCGACAGGGCCCGGAGGTGAAAGGGAATGGTCGTCTTGATCCCGCCGATATCGTATTCGCCCAGGGCTCTTTTCATGCGGGCGATGGCCTCCTCCCGCTTTTCGGCCCATACGATCAGCTTGGCGATCATGGGATCGTAGTAAATCGGCACCTCGTACCCCGCGCAGAAGCCGCTGTCCAGGCGGACGCCGGGTCCTCCGGGCTCGCTCAGGCGCGTAACCACGCCGACCGAGGGCATGAACTGCGCATTGGGGTCTTCGGCGGAGATGCGGCATTCCAGGGCCGCACCGAGCAGCCGCACGTCTTCCTGACCGAAGGGGAGGGGCATGCCGCTGGCGATTTCTATCTGCCTCCGCACCAGGTCCTGGCCCGTCCTCAATTCCGTGACGGGATGCTCGACCTGGAGGCGGGTGTTCATCTCAAGGAAATAGAACCGCCGGTCCCGGTCCACGATGAACTCCACGGTACCGGCGTTGGTGTACCCAACGGCTTCGGCGGCCCGGACGGCCGCTTCGCCCATGGCGTTTCTCATGGCATCGTCGAGTACGCAGGACGGGGATTCCTCGATGAGTTTCTGATGGCGGCGCTGTATCGAGCATTCCCGCTCGCCGAGGTGTACCACGTGCCCGTGGTGGTCGGCGAGCACCTGGAACTCCACGTGACGCGGCTCCACGAGGTACTTCTCCAGGTAGACCGTGGCGTCGCCGAAGGCGGACTGGGCTTCGGACCGCGCGGTTCGCAGCGCGGCGGCCAGGTCGTCCGGGGAATCCACGACGCGCATGCCCTTGCCGCCGCCGCCCATGGCCGCCTTGACGAGGACCGGGTATCCGATGGATTCCGCCACGCCGAGGCCCTCCTCGTCGCCGTCGATCCCTTCTTCCGTGCCCGGCACGACAGGCACTCCGGCCCGGCTCATGGTCTTTCGCGCCGCGGTCTTGCTTCCCATGTTCCGCATGGCGTCGCCGGAAGGCCCGATGAACGTTATCCCCGCCTCGGCGCACTGATCGGCGAAGTCCCCGTTTTCGGAGAGAAACCCGTAACCCGGGTGCACCGCGTCGGCCCCGGCCTTTCGCGCAGTCTCGATGATCCGGTCCGTGCGGAGATAACTGTCCGAGGACGGCGCGTCGCCGATGCAATACGCCTCATCGGCGATCTGGACATGAAGGGCGGTACGGTCCGCTTCGGAGAAAACGGCCGTCGTTTCGATGCCCATCTCACGGCATGTGCGGATCACCCGGACGGCGATCTCACCCCGGTTGGCGATCAGGATCTTCCGGATCATGTGCCCTCGTTTACAGTGGGATGTTCCCGTGTTTCTTGGGTGGATTCGCGTCTCGCTTGTTCCTCAGCATCTCCAGCGCGGATATGATGCGTGGACGGGTCTCCTGGGGCTGGATCACTTCGTCGATATACCCGATTTTCGCCGCGACGTAGGGATTGTCGAACTTCTCCCGGAATTCGGCGGTCAGTTCTCTCCTCAGGGCATCGGGATCGTCCGCCTCGGCCAGCTCCCGGCGGTAGAGTACGTTCACCGAGGCCTCCGGGCCCATGACCGCGAACTGTCCGGACGGCCAGGCGTAATTGATGTCGGCGCGGATCTGCTTGCTGTTCATCACGCAGTAGGCGCCGCCGTAGGCCTTGCGCGTGACCACGGTCAGCCGCGGCACCGTGCTTTCGCAGAACGCGTAGAGCAGTTTGGCGCCTTCCTTGATGATCCCGCCATGTTCCTGGCTGACGCCGGGCAGAAACCCGGGCACGTCCTCGAACACCACCAGGGGGATGTTGAAGGCATCGCAGAAGCGCACGAACCGCGCGCCTTTCACGGACGCGTCGATGTCCAGCACGCCGGCGAGCGAAGCGGGCTGATTGGCGACGATCCCGGCGGTCCGTCCGTTGAACCGGGCGAAACCCACGACGATGTTATCCGCGAATTCGCCGTGCACTTCGAAGAAATCGCCGTGGTCCACCACCCGGTTGATCACGTCCTTGATGTCGTAGGGTTTGTTGGCGTCGTCCGGCACGATACCGGCGAGGTCATCGTCCATGCGGTCGGGGTCGTCCGTGGGGGCCCGCCGGAGCGGGTCCTCCATGTTGTTCGAGGGCAGGTATGCCAGAAGCTCCTTCACCATGGTCAGGCACGCGGGTTCGTCGGGCGCGGAAAAGTGGGCTACGCCCGTCACGGAATTGTGGACGTGCGCGCCGCCCAACTCGTCGAAAGTCACCTCCTCGTGGGTGACCGCGCGAATGACATCCGGGCCGGTGATGAACATGTAGCTGGTATCTTCTACCATGAAGACGAAGTCGGTCATGGCCGGCGAATAGACGGCGCCGCCCGCGCAGGGCCCCATAATCACCGAAATCTGCGGGATCACGCCGGAGGCCATCACGTTGCGCAGGAAGATGTCGGCGTATCCGGCGAGGCTGACCACGCCTTCCTGGATGCGCGCGCCGCCCGAGTCCTTGAGACTGATGACCGGCGCCCCGTTCTTCATGGCCAGGTCCATGACCTTGCAGATCTTCTCCCCGTAGGCCTGGCCCAGCGAACCGCCGAACACCGTGAAGTCTTCGGACACGACGTAGACGCTCCGGCCGTCGATGGTGCCGTAGCCCGTGACCACTCCGTCGCCGAGTACTTCCGAGCCTTCCATGCCGAAGTCCCGGCAGTCGTGGCTCACGAACGCGCCGATCTCCTCGAAGCTGCCTTCGTCCAGAAGAAAGGCCACCCGTTCCCGCGCGGTCCATTTCCCCGCCTCGTGCTGCCGGGCGATGCGCCGCCTTCCGCCGCCTTCCGCCGCCTGCTTCCGCAGCGCGTCCAGGTGCTTCATCTTGTCGGCCATGGACATGGGATGGGATTCTCCTGCCGGGGCGTTCGTATCAGGGAGAACGCCGGGTCATTCGTGCTATGCCGTGGTCTTCCGTCGATCCGGTCAGACAACGGGTACCAGGTGACCCTCAACTTATCCTATTCTACTTCGAAATCCAGTGCCGCCAGGCCGGCCCGCAGCCGGTCTTCCCCTTCCGCGGTCAACGGGGCGGTCGGCGGGCGCGGCGGTCCGACGGGTAACCCGCGCCAGTCGAGCATCTTCTTGATCCCGGCCAGGACCCCCACCGAAATCAACAGCGCGATGACCCGGTTGGCCTGAACCTGCAGCGCCATGGCTTCCCCTATGCGGCCGCCGCAGAAGGCTTCGTACATACGCCGGAACATCCGGGGCATGATGTTGTAGGTGGAACCGATGGCCCCGTCGCTGCCCATCACGAATCCCGCCACGCACATCTCGTCCGGACCGGTGATGGCGTTCAGCCCGCCCCCGGACAGGTCGACGAGCTGCTGAAATACGAAGAAGTTCGGGTCCGTGAACTTGATGCCCGCGAAGTTGGGCACCGCGTCCATGGCTTCCAGGAACTGGGCGGGCGTGACCTGCCCATCGACGTCGCGCGCGAGCCAGTAGACGTAGAAAGGGACCGCGGACGCCCTGCCGATGGCGGCGTAGTGCCGGACGGCCGCCGCCAGGTCGTTGGGTTGATCCACGGGCGCGACGGATGCCACCGCGTCGGCGCCCAGCGACCCCGCTTCGGATGCGAGGGCGACGGCGTCCTCCGTGGTCGTGCCTCCCACGTGAAAGATCACTGGAACCTGGCCCGCGACGTCGCCTGTCACGGTCTCGCACATCTGCCGGCGTTCCGCGACCGACATCTGCCGGCCCTCACCCGTCCCGCCGGTGATGAAAAATCCGTCGCTGCCGGCGTCCACCAGGTAACGAATCAGGGGCGCCGCCCGCCCGGGAGACAGGTCGAATCCGTCATCGAAGGGCGTGCAGAGCGCCGGCCAGATACCTTGAACCAGTTTGGACATGGCAGCTAGAAATGGTAGATGATACCGAGTTGAACGAAACTGTCCCGGCGGAGATCATAGTACAGATCGTCCGGGTCGATGTTGGTAATCGCGACCGCACCCAGGTCCAATGAGAACGTATCCGTCAGCCGGCGCGCCAATTCAACGCCGTAGATACGTTGATTTCTGTCCAGATCGTGCAGGACACTCACCGTCATCTCCGTACCCTGGACGTCGTTCAGCATGAGCCGCAGGGCGCCGAAGAGGTCGTTTTCGTAGAAATTGGTCGCGCGCCGGCCGCGGCCGTCACGGTCCCATTCGGCGAAAAGGGTAAGGTCGGCGTCCGAATCCCACAAGGAAAAAAACGTGTACTCGCCGCCCACCACGAAGGCGTTAAAGGTCTCTTCCATGCCCGCCAGGTTAGGTGCGCCGGATCTTCGAATGGCCTCGAGCTTCAGCAGCAGGGAGCCAGTGGTCCACTGCGCGTCCAGGCCGTACTGTCGGATCTGGTTGTAAACCGGATACAGTACCGGAAGACCACCCTGGCCGGGCTGGCCAGGCTGACCTCCGCAATCCAGACACAGGCCCAGGGCGGGTTCCCTCGCCGTGCCGTTGAAGATACTGGCGCCGAAATCGAGCAGCCCGAGCGTATGACTGTACCGGGCGGCGAAATCCGGGTGCCATTTACCGGACTCATGCTCGTATTCCACCCTGTCATGGTCGATGACGAGCGATGCGCGCAGTCTTCCCTTGCCGCCTGGAAACGTGCGTTCGCGGTGGTAGGGCATGCCCAGCAGTTCCACCACGCCCCAGTCAGACGACCAGGTCACGTAGGCCATGGGCTGCCCCATACGGGTCTTTTCGTCGGGATGTTCGACCAGGTCGATCTGGTTGACGATATCCACCAGGTGGCGGGACTCGACCACGCCCCAGAAAACGCGGTCGATGCCCAGGCGCAGTTCCCAGTCCCCGTCGCCGAGGGCGCCGGAGAACAGCGCGTACGCTTCCCGCAGATCGAAATGGGTTCGCCGGCTGTCCGCGCTGTCGTAGCGGAAAAAGGGCGTCACATTGAGGATGCGGCCCGCTTCATCCTCGATGTAGAGGTTGGGTTCAACCACGAATCCGCTGGCATGAGCGTCCTGGCCGGGAAAGAGGGCGGCCTGGGGGAACCACCGGCTTTCCGCGCTCAGCCGGCCCGTCAGGTCGATTTCAGCGATGCCGCCCTGGGCGAGCGAGGAGGCCGCGTGCAACGTGACGCCGATCATGCAGACGCCGAACCAAAGGAAGCGAAGCAGGGCCCGCGAGGGCATCACCGCACCCGCCTCAGCCCGGTCCGGGTGAAGTCGCGGTCGTCCAGGTCGGTCCCGAACCGGTAGTCCGTCCAGATCAGGTCGGTGCTCTTCCCGGTGAGGTGGTTCACCATGTCCATCCTGCCGGCCCGCCAGTAACGGTCCAGGTATTGCTGGTACTCACCCAGGGTAAGTGTCTTGAGATGGGCGTCCTTGCGGTCGAAGTACTCCACCTTCCAGACGCGGAGTTCCTCCTTGTCGCGCCAGACCAACTGGCGGCGGTAGACCGATCCCTTTTCCGACGGGATACGCTCGGTAACCACGCAGTCCAGACCGTCTCCGCAGGGTTCGTCGCGCAGGTACCGGTAGGTATATTTCTCCACTTCCTGGACGGTCATGTCCTCGTAGGTAAACTCGCTGCCCATGAAGGAACCCGAACGGTTGGACGAACTGATGCGCTTGACGCGCTTCAGGGCCGGCAGGTAGAGCCACTGATCATCGGGCCGGTCCTTGTGGCCGTGTATGAGCAGCGCGGTGCCCCGGGCGTCGCGCGGCTGGTCGAACACGAAGAGGCTCTTATTGCCGTCGTTTTCCGCTTCGAGCACCTTCACGCGCACTTCGCGGAGGCTCTCCTGTCCCTTCTTGTTGCGCAGGACCATGGTCATGGCGGCCTCGAAATTCCCGAATCCCTGGTCCTGGCTACGGGCGTCACGGGCGATCTGAAGCCCCTTTTCTTCCTCGGTGTTGGCCGCCGATGCCTCGTACGGCGGCACACCCGGTAGAACGAATATTGCCAGGAGGCAGAATCGGGCGGCGCGCAGTCCGCGCGCCGGTCGCGATGATAGCTTGAATGTCATGATTTTCTCCTGTCTAGTGCCATAAGCAGGGGAGGAAGCAACAGGAAATCGGCGATGATGGCAAAGGCGATGGTGATGGTGACCAGCAGCCCGAGGGCCCACGACACCTGGAAACCGGAACCCGCGAAGGCCAGGAACCCCGCGGAAAGGACCAGCGTCGTGGTCCACAACGCCTTTCCCACCGACCGGAAGGTAACGCGCAC
Organism: Candidatus Latescibacterota bacterium; assembly: GCA_022821935.1. Classification (GTDB taxonomy): domain Bacteria; phylum JAAXHH01; class JAAXHH01; order JAAXHH01; family JAAXHH01; genus JAAXHH01. The sequence goes on along the minus strand of JAJECR010000146.1, from coordinate 2,845 downwards.
CGCTTCCTCCGCCGAAAGCCCGTCCTCCTTGCGCGCCCTGAGGTATCTGCTGAGAAAGTGGATCGTATCGTCCACGACGATGCCGAACGCGACGACGATGACCACCGAAGCGGCGATGCCCACTTCACCGACCAGGTGTCCCCAGAGCCCGAAGCTCATGGCCGCGGGTACGAAATTCGGCAACAGGCTGATGAGGCCGAAGCGAAAACTTTTGAAGACCAGGACCAGGATGACCGAAATGAGCGCCATGGCGATCACGGTCCCGCGCAGCATCGATTCGATATTGCGCTGGGAGATATGGGCGAAGACCACGCTCAGCCCTGTCGCTTCGGTCGCAAGGCCCGGGGCGTGCTCACGCAGCCAGGATTCCCCCCGTCCGGCCAGGTCCTGCAGGTCCTGGCTCGACCGGCCGCGAATCACGACCGTCATGCGGGTCGCGGATTTGGAGACATCGATCCGGTCGTTCAGGTCGCTGCCGAAGGGCAGTGACAATTCGTAGAGCAGCAGGTATTGCGAGGCAAGATCCTGGGCGTCGGGTATCCGGAAGAAGGCCGGATCGTCGCCGTGCATGTTCTTGTTCAGCCGCTTCATGATATCCGAGAAGGCCTGCACGTGGCCCACTTCAGGCTGACTCCGGTTCCATTCCGCGAAAGCCTCCACCTGCCGAAGGTATTCCGGATCCGTGATCCCGCCCTCTTCCGCCGCGGGCAGCGTATACTCCAGGGACAGCAGTCCGGTCAGGTTGTCCATGACGAAATCGGTATCCCGCCGGAACTCGTAGCGTTCATCGAAGTAATCCGGCCAGCTGTCGGTCAGTTCGTTCCTGGGCACGCCGGTGATCAGGACGACCGTCGCCAATCCGATACCCCAGAGCAGCGGCTTCCTGCGGGATACGACAAAATCGCCCAGGCGATCGAAGAAGACCGGTGGCCGGGAACCCCCGGCACGGGCCCGCAGCGGAAGGACCGAAAGCAGCGCGGGCAGAAGCGTCATGGCGTAGAAGAACGTGATGATCACCCCGAAAGCCACGAAGTTGCCGAGAATGTGAAACGGCGGGGAATCCGAGAAATTGAGGCTGAGAAAACCGATCGCGGTGGTGATCGAGGCCAGGAACACCGGGTAGGCGTTTGTTTTCAGGGATTCCACCACCGCCTCGTTCCGGTCCGCCCCGCCTCTTATCCCCGAAAGCGTGTGGGTGATGATGTGGACCGCCTGGGCGACGGAAATCGCCATAACAATGATGGGCACTCCTGAATTCACCGGGCTGAAAACCGTATGGAACCAGCCTGCGAACCCCATGGTCGTCGAGATCACGAAGCCTATCATGACGACGATGACAGCCGTTCCCAGCATGGACCTGAGGAGGATGGTCGAGGTGATCACGATAAGGGCGAAAACGATGGGCAGCAGCATTTCGAGGTCGTCCCGGGTGGCATCGGCGAAGGCCCGGTTCATGACCACGTCACCCGTCAGGTAGAAGTCCATGTCCGGGTTGTCCGCCCGCGCCTCCTCCAGCATGGTGTCCAGGTAATCAGTGAGCTCGTTGACCGCGAGGTCCGGGTCGTCGCCCATTATGAAGTTGACCGCCAGCCCGGCCACGCGTCCGTCGGGAGATACGAGCCGCCCGACCACTTCCGGCGAACCCAGCGCGATGGACTCGACGCGGACCAGGTCGGCATCGCTCAGCGACGAGGCGTCTTCCACGAGCGGACCGACGATGAGATCGTCTTCCATCGCCTCGCTGTGGAAGTAATTCGTGAGGGAATTAACCCGGGTGGAGTAAGGAGCGAGCCACGCGGATTCGGTGAGGGCTTCGACGACGCCCAGCGCTTCGGGGGTGAACACGGAACCGGACCGGGGCGCAATGGCGACCAGGGCGGTATTGGAGGCGGCGTAAGTGTCCTCGAGCGCGTCGAAGGCGGCGAGTTGCGGATTGCCCTCGCCGAACATGACGCGGTGCTCATTGGAGACGGTGATGAAGCGCCCGCCGGCCGCCATGGCCAGCATGAACAGGGAGGCGAGCGCGATCACCAGCCATCGATAGCGCAGGACTGCGTTGATGTAGTTATGCAAGTGCAATTGATCTCGCTACCATTTGCTGGATTGGGAAGCCTTGACATGATCGGGCAGCCGGTAGCTCATGCCGACGTCGTCGTAAGCCGAAAGCTGGAGCATCTGCGAGAAGTTGTCCAGTTTGGTCTGCCGGCCCCTGGTTTTAAACATCAGGTTTTTCATACGACTGATCCGGTTCTTCAGGCGATGGGCGAACAGGACGCCGAGTGTCCTGCTTTTGGGGTAGTGCAGCGCGTCGGCCAGTTCGTGCCCCAGCAGCGCGCGGGAGATATTGTACAGTGTTTTGAGGGCGGCGGCCACTTCACCCGGGTCCGTGATATTCAGCAGCGCGGGCCCGGCCTTGATCAGGGCGTTCGCGTTCGCGATCGAATGCTCGTCGGGAGGGGGTTCGCACATGAAGCCGATATCAATGGTCGTCCGGGCCTCGTCCTCGTCTTTCATGAGAATGCTCTCGGGAACGCCCATAACGTAGCCCGTGTAGCGAAAGACCTTGACGAAGCTCTCCCGCTCTTCCGGCGTGTAGATGGCGCCCAGCGAGATCGAATGCTTCAGGATCTGCGCGGAGAATATGCTGACCGCCAGGGCGATATGGGCTGCGCTCAGAGGCGTGCCCCAGGCCTGGGTATCCCATATGTCGGAGTCCTTCAACATGTGACGCACCATGGCGTGCACGAAGCGGATACGGGCGGAAAGCCGGTAGCCGTCGCCTTCCCTTCTGAGGCCGCCGGGCAGGAAGATCTCCAGCAGGTGGCGGTTGTTCTGCTTGAACCGG
>JAJECR010000174.1 GCA_022821935.1 Candidatus Latescibacterota bacterium | reverse complement strand
TGGATCAGCGTGTCGTTACCCTGACCGACGACCAGTTGTTCTCTTCACCCGTCCTCTTCATGACCGGCCATGGCGAAGTGAAGTGGACCGAGCCGGAAATCCGGAACCTGCGCAAGTACCTGACACGCGGCGGGTTCCTTTATGCCGATGACGACTACGGCATGGACAGGGCTTTCCGCCGGGAAATGAAAAGAGTCTTTCCCGACCAGGAATTCGTCGAGTTGCCGTTCACCCACCCGATCTACCACATCATCTACGACTTTCCGGCCGGCCCGCCCAAACATCACGAGCACGACGGCAAGCCGCCCCAGGGGTTCGGGCTCTTCCACGACGGACGCTTGGTGGTGTATTACACGTACGAAAGCAATGTCAGTGACGGCTGGGCCGACGAAAAGACCCACAACGATCCGCCGGCGAAACGAGAGACTGCCTTTAGAATGGGCATCAACATCATCGCCTATGCGCTCTATCGTTGACGGAGGAACGCCACGGGGATATACTGAAACCCGGAAGGCGAATTGGACGTCTAAAACGGTAAGAGACCTTTTTGGGGTGTAACCACAGATCATAAAATCCACGCAGGATCCAGATAAAGGAGCACCTTCATGAACCTCTGGCAAACGATTAAATCGGAATTGGACGGACCATTCGAAACCGTTCGAAAAAGTCTGTCCGGCGCGCTGGACATGGCAGAGGACCTGACAAGGAAAGGACGGATCAAGCTGGAGATCCAGTCGGCACGGGCCGATATCCGGAACCAGTTGACCGAACTGGGCGGCCGCGTCCACCAGATCGTGGTCGAGGACGGTATCACCGATGTGTCGGGAGATACGGAGGTGACGGGCATCCTTGACCGCATCAAGGAGTTGCAGGGAAACATAGCGGACCGGGAAGAAGAACTGCGCCGCGAGGATGCGGAACGCACGGAGAAGAAGGCCTCCTGACACGACGTCACCGTGTGCAGGTTTACCGGTTTCAACTGACCCCGGCATGTAGTATAAGCATGTCGGGGTTTTTCTTTGCGCTAAGAAAATGGAACGTCCGGCCGTCTCTCTCCTTGCTTTTCGCAAGGTATCTGGCCATTTCGCCAGGAACCACGTTTTCCTTGATTTAGGCTCGCTGGCCCGTACTATTTCAGGACACCCTGTCCACCAACGACAACCATGCAAACGCCCGGAACACCGACCCCGCCCATGCTACGAATCCTGCTCGGTTCCCAGCAAACGGGCCTGATCCTCGTCATCCTGCTGCTCGGCACGGTACTCTCCATTTTCGCGGGGTATCACGTGGACCGCTCGACGGGCGACCTCGTCAACAACTTCCTGAATTCACGCACCCTGATGCAGACGGCCACCGACGCCAGTTTCTTCGTGATCATGGCGGTCGGAGCAACCATGGTCATCATATCCGGAGGCATCGATCTCTCGGTCGGTTCGATCTACGCCCTGTCCGGCGTAATGACCGCCATGGTGTTGCGTTCCGTTGCGCCGGACAGCGCCTTCGCGGTGGTCACGCTGGCCGTCCTGGTCTGCGTGAGCCTCGGCCTGTTGTGCGGCCTGCTGAACGGCGTCATGGTGGTCGGGCTTCGCGTCCATCCCTTCATCGTCACTCTGGGCACCATGTGGGTTTTCCGGGGCATCGCCTTTGTGATCAGCGAAGCGGAGAGCATACTCGTGCCGCAGTCCCTGACCGATGCGATCAAGTTGTCCTTCGGTTCCGACGCGCTCTATCCCATGCCCATGATCATCATGCTCCTGATCACCGCCGCCGGTGCCGTCTACCTGTCCCGAACGGTCATGGGCCGCCACATATTCGCCGTGGGCGGCAATCTGGAGGCCAGCCGGTACGCCGGCCTGAGAATCGACCGTATCCTGGTAGGCGTGTACGCGGTATCAGGACTCACCGCGGGTATCGCCGCGCTGGTCGGCAGCAGCTACTACGGATCGGCCTCATGCGCCGACGCCACGGGGTACGAGCTTTATGTCATCGCCTCGGCGGTTGTCGGCGGCGCCAGCCTGCGCGGCGGACAGGGAAGCGCGGTCAACGCCATGCTCGGGGCCATGCTGATCGTCCTGATTCGACAATCCATCCGCACCCTGCACCTGGACCAGAACTACGAATGGGTCGTAATCGGTTGCGCGATCATCATCGCCGTGGTCCTTGACCAGGTGAACCGCCGACTCACGGCACGCAAGCTGGCCGGGGCGGGTTAGATCCGGGACGCGTCAGGCTAGTCTAGCTCAGACATGATGATTTAGACCACTTCAGAAAGGATCGAAACCGATGATGCCATGCAAAAGACGGCTGAAGGCCCTGGTGGTGTTGGTTCTGGGCGTTTTCTTCTCAGGCACGGGTTGCGGGGGAACCGCGCCTCCCGACGACAACCGGCTCGTGATCTCCATGATTGCCAAAAGTACGACGAATCCCGTGTTCCTTTCCTCCCGTACCGGTGCGGAGGCCGCGGCCGGCGAGTTGTCGGCCGAGCACGGCATCGACATCGTGATCGACTGGCGTACGCCGCCTACGGAGGATGGGCAGGTGCAGGCGCAGCGTATAGCGCAGGCCGTGAACGAAGGGGCCGACGTGGTCTTGATCTCCTGTTCGGACGCCGCCAAGGTCACGGGCGCTATCAATGACGCGGTAGACCGGGGCGTGCCGGTCATGACCTTCGACAGCGATGCCCCCGATTCGAAGCGGTTCGCCTTCTTCGGCGTAGATGACATCAAAACCGGCGGGTTGATCATG
>JAJECR010000186.1 GCA_022821935.1 Candidatus Latescibacterota bacterium | reverse complement strand
AGGACGGCGTGTCGGTGGCCAAGGAAATCGAGTTGCAGGACCCCTACGAGAACATGGGGGCCCAGATGGTCAAGGAAGTGGCCTCGAAGACCAGCGACATCGCCGGCGACGGAACCACGACCGCCACGGTGCTGGCAGAGGCTATCTACCGCGAGGGCCTGAAGAACGTGACCGCCGGTCACAATCCCATGGCCCTGAAGCGCGGCATCGAGAAGGCCGTGGCCGCCGTGGTGGACGAGATCGAAGGCATCAGCCAGCCCACGGCCGGCAAGACCGAGATCGCCCAGGTCGCGACGATTTCAGCCAACAACGACGCCGAGATCGGCGACCTGATCGCCAATGCCATGGAGAAGGTGGGCAAGGACGGGGTCATCACGGTCGAAGAGGCCAAGAGCATGGACACCATGCTCGACGTGGTCGAAGGCATGCAGTTCGACAAGGGCTATATCTCCCCGTATTTCGTTACCGATTCCGAACGTATGGAATGCAGCCTGGACGATCCCTACATCCTGATCCACGAGAAGAAGATCAGCGCGATGAAGGATCTCCTGCCGATTCTCGAGAAAGTCGTGCAGCAGGGCAAGTCCATGATCATCATCGCCGAGGACGTGGAGGGCGAGGCCCTGGCCACGCTGGTGGTCAACAAGCTGCGCGGCACGATGCGCATCTCGGCCGTCAAGGCGCCGGGGTTCGGCGACCGCCGCAAGGCCATGCTGGAGGACATCGCGATCCTGACCGGCGGCCGGGTGATCACCGAGGACATCGGCATCAAGCTGGAGAATGTGTCCTTTGACGATCTCGGCCAGGCTAAGCGCGTGGTCATCGACAAGGACGAGACGACGGTCATCGAGGGCGCGGGTTCGCAGTCCGAGATCGAAGGACGGATCGGCCAGATCCGCCGCCAGATCGATGAGACGACATCCGATTACGACCGCGAGAAGCTGCAGGAGCGTCTGGCCAAGCTGGCGGGCGGCGTGGCCGTGATCAATGTCGGCGCGGCGACCGAGACGGAGATGAAGGAAAAGAAGGCCCGCGTGGAAGACGCGCTCCACGCAACCCGTGCCGCTGTTGAAGAAGGCATCGTACCCGGCGGCGGCGTCGTATACCTGCGTGGATCCGGCGCACTGGACGGCCTGCAGGTCAACGGCGACGAGGCCACGGGTGTCGGCATCGTCCGGCGCGCCCTCGAGGAGCCGCTGCGCCATATCGCGGCCAATGCCGGCGCGGAAGGTTCGGTCATCATCGAGCATGTGAAGCAGAAGGAAGGCGCCGTGGGTTACAACGCCAATACGGGCGACTACGAGGATCTCATGTCGGCCGGCGTGATCGACCCGGCGAAGGTTACGCGCATCGCGTTGCAGAACGCTTCCAGCATCGCGTCCCTTCTGCTGACCACCGAGACCCTGGTGACGGACATTCCCGAGAAAGAGCCCCCACCCGCTCCGGGCGGTTACGGCGGTGGCGGCATGGGCGGCATGGGCGGCATGATGTAAGCTTCCCGCCGGAAGTTCCAGTGTGTGAAGACCGGCGTCGGCTGTTCCAGTCGGCGCCGGTTTTGTTAGGAAGGAACCCATGCCTACCTATCAGTATCGTTGCAACGAATGCAGCCACGAGTTCTCCGAGTTCCAGTCGATCACGGCCGAGCCATTGTCGACGTGCCCGGAATGCGGCGGCACCGTACAACGCCTCATCAGCGGCGGGGCGGGCTTCCTGTTCAAGGGCGACGGTTTCTACATCACGGACTACCGCAGCGACAGCTACAGGCAGGCCGAAAAGGCCGACAAGGAATCCGCGTCACCCAAGTCCGACGGTTCCAAGTCCGACGGCGGCGGATCTTCTGATGCGTCCGGATCGGGGAACGGGTCGAAATCCGACGCCTCTTCGAAGGTCGATTCTTCCTCCGGCACAGGTGAGTCCAACTGAAGGACCAACATGACCACAGATAACGCGAACGCGAAACCACCGGACGACATCAAGGCCATCCACGACCGGATCTACGAACAAAGCGTTTTCGTCGACCGGCTGGTCTCGGAAATCGGTAAAGTGATTGTCGGTCAGCAGTACATGGTCGAGCGTCTGCTGATCGGCCTGCTGACCAACGGACACATCCTGCTCGAAGGTGTGCCGGGCCTGGCCAAGACCCTGGCCGTGCGCACCCTGGCCTCGACGGTCTCGGCGCGGTTCCAGCGCATCCAGTTCACGCCGGACCTGCTCCCCGCCGATCTCACGGGCACCATGATCTACGAGGCGCGCAGCGGCGAGTTCATCGCCAAGAAGGGCCCGATATTCGCCCATCTCATTTTGGCGGACGAGATCAACCGGGCGCCCGCGAAGGTGCAGAGCGCCCTCCTGGAAGCCATGCAGGAGCACCAGGTCACCATCGGCGACGAGACCTTCCCGCTGGAGGACCCCTTCCTGGTGCTCGCCACGCAGAATCCCATCGAGCAGGAAGGGACCTATCCGCTGCCGGAGGCCCAGGTCGACCGGTTCATGCTCAAGTTGATCACGACCTATCCCCGCAAGGAAGAAGAGCTGGAGATCCTGAACCGCATGACGACCGGCGAGCCGGCGGAAGTGGAAAAGGTCGTGGCGCTGGAGGACATCGTCCGGGCGAGATCGATCATCAACCAGGTCTACATGGACGAGAAGATCAAGCAGTACATCGTGGACCTGGTCTTCGCGACCCGCAATCCGGAGGACTACGGCGAACTCGCCGACGTCCGCGACCTGATCGAATACGGCGCCTCGCCCCGCGCGACGATCTACCTGGCCACGGCCGCCCGCGCCCACGCCTTCATGCGGCGCCGGGGCTACGTGACCCCCGAGGACGTCAAGTCGATCGGGATGGACGTGCTGCGGCACCGCGTCATCGTCACCTACGAGGCGGAGGCGGAAGACATGACCTCGGAACAGATCCTTCAGCGTGTCTTCGACTGTGTAGAGATCCCTTGATACCCAGGCAGATCATACAGAAAATCCGGCAGATCGAGATCCGGACCAAACATCTCGTGAACGACGTGTTCAGCGGCGAGTACCACAGCGTATTCAAGGGTCGCGGCATGGAATTCGCCGAGGTGCGGGAGTACGAGCCGGGCGACGAGATCCGGTCGATCGACTGGAACGTCACGGCCCGCCTGGGGCGTCCCTACATCAAGCGCTACACCGAGGAGCGGGAGCTGACCGTCATTCTCATGGCCGACGTCAGCGCATCGGGTCATTTCGGCACGGCGAACCAGATGAAGAGCGAGATCACCGCCGAGGTCTGCGCGTTGCTGGCATACGCGGCGATCCAGAACAACGACCGTGTCGGTCTCCTCATGTTCACCGACCAGATCGAGAAGTTCATCCCGCCCAAGAAGGGCCGGACCCATATCCTGCGGGTGATTCGGGAGGTACTCTACACGCGGCCGGAACACCGCGGTACCGACATCGCCCAGGCGCTGGACTACCTGAACCGGCTGTTGACGCGCCGCTGCATCGTCTTCATCATTTCGGATTTCCTCGCCTCGGACTACGTCAAACCGCTGAGGGTGGCCAGCAAGCGGCACGACGTGGTCGCCGTGACGGTCACGGACCCGAGGGAACTCGACCTGCCCGGCGTCGGCCTGATCGAACTGGAGGACGCGGAGACGGGAGAAGAGGTGCTGGTCGACACCCGCGACGCCGAATGGCGCAGGCATTACGCGGAATACAACACGACCATTCGTAACGACCGCGACCAGCGGTTCAGGGTTACCGGGGTAGACGCCATTCACATCCGTACGGACCGGCCCTATATCGATCCGCTGCTGCAGTTCTTCAAGCTGCGCGAACGCAAATTCGCCCGGTGAATCGCGACCGTTCCGCAGGACGACGAAAGGATCGGATCGGATGGCAACAAAGGCTTGCTTTTCATCACTTTGTGTGATAAATTAGGTTACTTTGAAAATCGCTGTCCGTTTCGCGCGACGCTTGCGGCACGAGGCCTTGGGAGCCTGATGTGATAGAAGTAAAGGACCTGACAAAAAAGTACGGTAACTTCACCGCGGTCCGGGACGTGAGTTTCGAGGTGGAAAAGGGCGAGATACTCGGATTCCTCGGACCGAACGCAGCGGGCAAGACCACCACCATGCGCGTGCTGACGTGCTTCATGCCCGCGACGGCCGGCACCGCCCGCGTGGCGGGATTCGACACCTTCAGCCAGTCCCTGGACGTGCGGCGCAGGGTCGGATACCTGCCGGAGAACGTACCCCTTTACCTGGACATGCGGGTCCGTCCCTACCTGGACTTCATCGCCCGGATCAAGGACATCCCTTCCCGCGAGCGGAAAAAGGCCGTCAACCGCGTTATCGAGCTGGCTGCCCTGGAGGAGGTCGAAAACCGGATCGTCGGTCATTGCTCCAAGGGGTTTCGGCAGCGGGTGGGATTGGCGCAGGCGCTGATACACGATCCCGAAGTCCTGATCCTGGACGAGCCGACCAACGGCCTGGACCCCAAGCAGATCAACGAGGTACGGGAGGTGATCAAGGGCCTGGCCGGGGACCACACCATCATCCTGAGCAGCCATATCCTACCCGAGGTAAGCAAGACCTGCGAGCGGGTGGTGATCATCGACCAGGGCCGCATCGTGGCCGGGGACACGCCGGCCAACCTGGATGCGCGGCTGCGGGGTTCGCAATCCATTTCCGCGCAGATCCGGGGGCCGGTCAAGGACGTCATGGACATGTTGAAAAAGAAGGAAGGGATCGTCGACGTGAAGACCCGGTCTTCTCTTGGCGATGGCCTGTGGCAGTACGATATCGATGTCGAGTCCGGGCAGGACCTTCGGCCCTCGGTGGCTTCGGCAGTGGTCGAGAACAACTGGGATCTCGTGGAGCTCACCACCGTTGGCATGAGCCTGGAGGAGATATTCCTGGAGTTGACGACCCAGGAAGAGGAGGTCGCCTGACGATGCAGGGATTGCTGGCCATATGGGGGCGTGAGCTGAAAGCCTATTTCATTTCGCCCATCTTCTATGCCCTCTCGACCGTTTTTATCTTCATCATAAGTTTCATGTTTTTCACGCAATTACAGTACTACACACAGTACTTTATGCAGGCCGCGCAGTACCCGGCGATGATGGAGCGGATCAACATCAACGAGATGATCATGCGTCCGCTGTTCAATACCATGAGTTTCGTGGCCGTGCTGACGCTCATGCCCATGCTCACCATGCGGATCTTTTCCGAGGAAAAGAAGTCCGGTACGATCGAGTTGCTGTTGACCTCGCCGGTCCGGGACTGGCACGTGATCCTGGGCAAGTTCCTGGCGGCTTTTACTCTGTACACGGCCATGATCGGGCTGACGATGATCTATCCGCTGGTGCTCCAGGTATACGGCGACCCGGACTGGGGTCCGATATGGGCCGGCTACCTGGGTCTTCTGCTCCTCGGGGGCGGCGTGATAACCATCGGACTGTTCGCCTCGTCGCTCACGGAGAACCAGATCGTCGCCGCCGTCATATGCTTCGGCGCCGCGCTCGTACTCTGGATGCTGGATGTAGCCACGGAATCGATGACCGGTACGCTGGGTGAGATCGTCGGATACCTGTCCGTGCTGAGACACTACAATACGTTCGAGAAGGGTGTCGTCGACTCGACGGACTGCCTGTTTTTCCTGAGTTTTATTTACCTGGGCCTGTTCATCACGGTCCGGTCGGTGGAATCGACGCGCTGGCGGGGTTAAACAGCCTGCGTCCGCCAGGCGGAAAGCCGGTGCTTTCGATAGCATGCGCCAGGCAAGGGAGAGCATTCCGTACATGAAAAGTCTTGTTTCGTCCGCCGGTTACCTGGGCCTTATCCTGATCCTGGTCAGCGGGTATCTCTATGCCTCGGATGCGACGACCCAGCGCACGGCAATGATCGTCCTGCTGGCCGGCCTGGCCCTCGGGTCGACATGGCTGGTCTTCGAATGGGACAGGGTATGGAGCCTGCTCGGAAGGCGCACGACGAGGTACGGCGCGAACACGGCCGTCATGGTGCTGCTGATAATCGGCATCCTGGCGTTCGTGAACCTGATCGGTTCGCGTTACACCCAGCGGTTCGATTTGACGTCCAACCAGCGGTTCAGTCTTGCGGACCTGTCCATCAGCGTGTTGAATGAACTGGACCAGGACGTCCACATCGTGGGATTCCTTCGATCCAGCGGGACGGACGCCACGATTCAGCATCAACTCGACGATATGCTGAATCAGTTCCAGTACCACTCCGATCACATCACCTACGAATTCATAGATCCCGATCTCGAGCCCAGCATAGCGCGTCAGTACAACATCTCCGCCTACGGAACGGTCGTGTTCGAAAGCGAGGGCAAGACCGAGCACATCAACCGCTACCTCGAAGAAAGCGTGACCAACGCGCTGGTCAAGGTCACGCGCGAAGGCCAGAAGACCATATACTTCCTGGAAGGCCACGGTGAACACAACGTCAACCTGACCGACCAGGCCGGCTACAACCGGATACTGCAGTTGCTCGAGAACCAGAGTTACGTCGTCAGGAGCTTCTCGTTGCTCAGCGAAGTGGAAGTGCCGTCGGACTGTAACGTCCTCGTGGTGGCCGGTCCGAGGACCAACCTGGTGGGCAACGAACAGGAAGCCATTCGCAACTACCTCGACCGCGGTGGACGCGCGCTCTTCCTCCTCAATCCCGACTATCCCGAGGAGCGTGCCGACCTGTCGGCGCTGCTTGCCCGCTGGAAGGTGGAGATCGGCGACGACGTGGTGATCGACGAGAGTGCCGTGGGGCGCCTGCCGGGCATGAACGAATACATGCCGGCCGTCATGCAGTACCCGGCCCATCCCATCACGCGGGCCCTCGGCAATACGGTGAGTTTCTTTCCGCTGGTTCGGTCCATAGAGCCGGCGTCGGCTTCCGACGACACCGTTGAAATACAGACCATCGCCATGACCAGTTCCCGCAGCTGGGCGGAATCCTCCCTGCCGGACACGCCGGAAGAAGCCATGGAGTACACGCCCGAACTGGATCCGGTGGAAGACGAGCCCGGACCGGTTTCCATTGCGGTCGCCATAACGGCCGTGCCGCGGGCCCTGCCGCGCCGGGACATGACCACGCTGACGCCCCAGGAACTGGCGATGCGGCCGGAGGAGCACGAGTTGAAGACGCGAATCGTGGTCGTCGGCAACTCGTCCTTTGCCTCCAACGCCTATATCATGCTGCCGGGGAACGGAGACCTGGCCCTGAATATCTTCAACTGGCTCGCCCAGGAGGAGGATCTGCTCGCGATCCGGCCCAAGTCCAGCGACACCAGACTGGTTCAGATTTCGCTGAGTCAGATGCGGGATATCTTCATCCTCACCGGCATCCTTTCGCCTATCGGCATCCTGATCGCGGGCGTAATGGTCTGGTGGAGAAGGAAATAGGAGACGAAGTGCCGTGAGCGGTGGCCGTTACACGATCATCCTGGTCGTCATTCTGGGATTGCTGGCGTCCAGTTACTTCCTTTTCGTGCACGAAGAAGAGCAGATCGCGGAAGCCGAGCGCGTGTTCGAGATCGACGCGGAGGAGGTCGTCGGGATCAGGGTGACTGTGGATGGCGCGGTTACGACGATGGAAAAGGTGCCGATGAAGGGTTGGGAGATAACCGATCCGGTCAGGTACGCGGCGGACCCGAACATCGTGGGCACGTTGCTGCGGGAATTTACCACCCTGTCCCCCGCCCGTACCGTGGCCGATTCGGCGGAAGTCCTGTCGGAATACGGCCTCGAGTCACCATCGGCGTCCGTCGAGGTGATCCGGGGTCTCGACAAGCCCATGGTGTTGCTGCTGGGAGACGTGAACCCGACGGGCGCGGCCCATTACG
>JAJECR010000335.1 GCA_022821935.1 Candidatus Latescibacterota bacterium | reverse complement strand
GTCCAGGAGGGAGGTCTGGGCGTGTAATTCTGCTGAAGCGGCACACGCACACAGAAACAGCAGTACCGCCTGGAAGGTACGAATTCGGTGGGTCGTCATATAAGCTCCAGATCGTTAATGGTATCCCGTGAATCGCAGATGTGGCCCTTCGGTGCCGGGCAAGGTTGATTTTAAACCGCTTGCGTCCCCCTTGTCAATCCATCTTGACAGGCCCGGTTTTGCCTTCTACCTTGAAATCGCATTTCGAGCATGCGGGATACCCGTGTAATACCTTTGTCCTTCCGCTGGATATTCCGGACTGACCGGACTGACCGGCCTTTCGGTTCTGTTCAGGTCCCTACAGGCCATGTCACCAGCCCTGTCCACTAAGAGCCGTCCCGTCGTAACCACGCTATTCGTCATACTGCTTGCCACGCCCTTCTTTTTCTCCTGGTGGCTTTCGCGCGACCGGGACGAACCTAAAGCGGGTCAGTACGGATTCTATCTGACCGACGCGACCGCGCAAGCCGGTATAGACTTCGTCCATGCCGGGCCGGCGCTTGACCCGAAGCTTGACCCCATCATGCCCCACATCTCGGCCCTGGGGGCGTCCGTCTCGGTCGTGGACTACGACAACGACGGTTGGCAGGACCTGTACGTGACCAGCAGCCGGAAGGGTACGTCGAACGCGTTGTACCGCAACTCGGGCAACGACAGCTTCGCGGAGGTTGCCGGCGAGGTCGGTCTTGCCGATGTGAACGGACCCGGCGGCGTATCCATGGGGTCGATTTGGGGGGACTACGACAACGACGGTTTCGAGGATGTGTTCATCTACAGGTGGGGCCGCCAGCGCCTGTACCGGAACCTGGGCGGCGGTGCATTCTCGGACGTGACGGCCGAAGCCGGTCTCGACCAGTGGATGAACGCCAACAGCGCGGTGTGGACGGACGTCGACCGGGATGGCATGATCGATCTTTATATTGGCGGCTATTTCTCGGAAGTCCATGACTTGTGGCAGGTTACGACGACTCGCATCATGCAGGAAAGTTTCGAGTACGCGGATAACGGGGGGAGTAATTACCTTTTCCTGAACCGGGGAAACGGGCATTTCGAGGACGTCACGAATGCATACGGCGTGGACTGCACGCGGTGGACCATGTCCGTCGGCGCGGCAGACCTGAACGGCGATGGCTGGCCGGACCTGTACCTGGCCAACGATTATGGTCCCGAGGTCCTCTTTATCAACCTCGAGGGGAAGGGGTTCGAGCAACTCGCCGGGACCTCGCTCGAGGAGACGTCCAAGAGCGGCATGAACGTGGCCTTCGGCGATCTGTACAGTGACGGCCGCCCGGACGTTTACGTGACGAATATCTCCAAGCGAGGCTATCTGTTTCAAGGCAACAATCTCCGCCGCAACCTGATCGCCGAGAACGGCCGGATGATCAATATCGCCGAGGGGGAAATCGCCGACGCCGGGTGGGCGTGGGGCGCCCAGTTCGGCGACTTGAATAACGACGGGTTCGTGGATCTTTTCGTGACAAACGGCTTCGTCTCGGCCGACCCGGAGAAGGACTACTGGTACGAGATGTCGCGGGTCGCCATGGGCAACAACAACATCTTTCAGGACGTGCGGAACTGGGCCCCCATGGAAGACCAGAGCCTGTCCGGATACGAGCGGTCCCGGCTTTATCTGAACGACGGGTCCGCGCGCTTCTACGACGTGGCGGAATCCGTCGGCGTGGACGACCGGTATGACGGCAGGGGCGTCGCCCTGGCCGACCTGTTCAACCGGGGCGTGCTGGACGTGATCGTGGCCAACCAGGACGGCCCCCTGATCCTGTACCGGAACGAGGTCGAGGGCGCGCATGCGTGGATTTCCTTCGAACTGCGAAGCGCGCTCAGTAGCAACGCCAGTGCCATCGGTGCCGAGGTACGCGTATTTTGGGACGGCCGGCAACAGCTCCAGGTCGTGACGGCCGGGGCGGGATTCGCCGCCCAGAGCCAGCGCAGGCGGCATTTCGGGCTGGGGGCGGCCGAAGCGGTCGATCGCGTCGAGATCCGCTGGCCAAGCGGGACCGTGCAAATACTGGAAAGTCCCGAATTGAACCGGCTTCACACGGTAACCGAACCGGAGCAATGATGAACGATTCAAAGGCCGGGGCGGCGGAATCGTCGCCGGAACCGCCGCCCGGACCGTCGCCCGGACCGCCGAGTGGGACGGGATTTCAGATCGACCCGCGGTACCTGTCCTCCGGCCTGATCACCCTGATCCTGGTCTTCGGCCAGATGTACGTGGGCTTCCTCCACGACCTGTCGCAGCTCTTTACGGCAATCATCGCGGCCCTTGCGGCGGAACTGGCCCTGGGACGCCTTTTGACGGGAAGGTGGCTCAATCCCGCCAGCGCGTACATCACCGGGATCAGCTGCGGTATTCTGCTGAGGTCGCTTTCCCTGTGGCCATTCGCCATCGCCAGCCTGCTTTCCATCATGTCGAAGTATGTGCTGCGCTACCGGGGACGCCATCTGTGGAATCCATCCAACCTGGGCATCTGCGTGGTACTCTTCGCGGCCCCCGGGACCGTGGCCGCCCTGAGCGAGCAGTGGGGGAACGATCTCTGGGCCATGGCCGTGATCTGGGTGCTGGGTTCGGTCATTCTCTGGCGGGCGAAACGCTTTCACGTTACCTTCACCTACGCCGTGTCCTTTGTCGCGCTCGCCTACGTACGGTCTCTGATGACCGGGGTGCCATTCCTGTCCGAAGTCGCGCCCATCACCGGTCCCATGTATCAGCTCATGGCCTTCTTCATGGTCACGGACCCCGCCACATCGGTCTCCTCGCGCGGCGGGCGGATCGGGGTCGCCTTCCTCGTGGCGCTGGCCGAGATGGTGTTGCGGCTGCTGGAAATCGTGAACGCGCCGCTATACGCATTGTTTCTGGTGGGACCGGCGGCGAAGGTATTGGATCTGAAAAAGTCGGGCTGATTGCTACAATGTCATTTCAGGCATTTACCTTGGCGGTCGAGTTAACGCGGCACGACTGCGCCAGGCGGGGTGTTTCGGTATATCCGCATAGAAGAACGGAGGTCGATCATGGCGCTCAACGTGGGTATCGTCGGCGCAGGCGGTATCGCCCACTGCCACGGCAGGGCGGCGCAGGAAGCCCCTGAAGCGGAACTGACCGCGATCTGCGACGTCTCCGAGGACGCGCTGGGACGATTCGGCGAGACCTTCCACGTCTCGCGTCGCTACACGGATCTCGAGCGCATATTGCGCGAGGAAAACCTCGATATCCTGGTCATCTGTACCTGGGGCAACTCTCACGCGGATATCGGCATCCGGGCCGCGCGGTCAGGACGGGTGAAGGCGATTCTGTGTGAAAAACCCATCAGTTCGACAGCGGCCGAATGCGAGGCCATGATCGAAGCCGCCCGGGACCACGGCGTCCTGCTCGCCGAAGCCTTTAAGTTTCGCCACCACCCGTGCCATCTAAAGGCGAAGGAATCCATCGAATCCGGCGAGATCGGCGACATCAAGTTGATCCGCAGTACCTTTACCGCCAACGTCGATCCCGGGTACCTGAGACCGGACCACAACTGGCGCTTCAACCGGGAGAAACGCGGCGGGGCAGTCTACGACCTGGGATGCTACTGCATACATCACGCCCGGTTCATAACGGGAAGCGATCCGATCCGTGTACACGCCGACGGACTCTACGGCCAGCGGTCACAGGTGCCCGAAGCCGTCACCGCGCAATTCGAATTTCCCGACGAGATTACCGCCCAGTGTGTATTTTCCTTTAGGTATTACAGCTCTCAGGAGTTCGA
>JAJECR010000033.1 GCA_022821935.1 Candidatus Latescibacterota bacterium | reverse complement strand
GGTTCGGCGAGCCGGCCCAGCAGGATCTTCTTGATATTGGCGCGGAATCCCGGGTCCTCCATGGCCTTTGCCACCATGGGCGTGCGCGTCATGGTCGGCGCCACGGCGTTCACGGTAATGCCGTGCTCCGCCCATTCGGCCGCCATGGACTTGGTCAGCGTGCACACGCCGCCCTTGGCCGCGGTGTAGGCCGCCCGCAACGGACCGCCGACCACGCCCACCTGCGAAGATACGTTGATGATGCGTCCGCCCTTCCCGCCTTCGATCATGTGCGCGGCGAGGGCCTGGCTGAGGAAGAAGACGCTTTTCAGGTTCACGTCGATGATCTCGTCGTATACTTCTTCGGTGACCTCCAGCACGGGCATGATCCGGTTGCATCCGGCGTTATTGACCAGGATGTCGACGTGCCCCGCCTCGGCCAGGACCTGCTCCACGAACGTGCGGATCGAGTCGACCTTGCCCACGTCCACCGTTTGAACGACGCACCGGCGGCCCATCGATCGGATTTCGTCAGCCACCAGGTCCAGGTCGGCCCGGGTACGGCTGCCGATCACCAGGTCGGCGCCAGCGCGGGCCCCCGCCAACGCGACGGCCTTGCCGATGCCCTTGCTCGCACCGGTGACGATCATGGTTTTACCTTCCAGGGAAAACAGGGACGTATCCGGCATATCATCCTCCATGACATAGGGATCGACGGGGGTACAAACGGGTGTCCAGCGAGTGTCCGCGCGATGACGCGCACACCGCGGTGAAGTGTACATTCGGGACGGGATTACGTCAATCGAATTCAGCCGTTCCGGCCGGGCGGCGCGACGGGTTAGCCCTTGCATCCGGCCCCCGTGCCGGTTAACTTAAACCACGACCTGAACGGCTGAATACGGGCCTGGCGTGCCATGACTAAAGATAAAATCGTACCAGACTGGTCAGGGCGTGCGGGAAGCCGGCCTCATTAGATCCCGCCACGTTCCGTTCCTCAGGGAATGCGCGATCAACAGGCCGTAGAAGGGGACGTACTGTACAAAGCGGACCCAGGTCTCCTCGTGCCAGCACTCGGTGAGTACGAATCCGATCACGACGTGGTACGACAGGGCGGCCAGACCCGATAGCAGGATCCACGCCGGATTGGGATACAGGCAGAGGAAGGGAATGACCCAGACCAGGTACCAGGGTTGCACCGTGGGCGTGAGCACGAGATAGCCGCCGAGGAGGACGAAGGCGGTTCGGAACGGGTCCGTTATCCTGACCGCGCAGAACGCGACCAGTCCGGCGAAAAGCGCGGCCACGATGATCTTGGACACGTTCAGCGAATCGGTCAGGTAGAAGAGGATCGAGAAGACGCTGTCGTTAAACCGCCATTTGTCGCCGTAGACGAGCAGCCCGCTGAAGAGATGTGGTCCGGCGTCCATATAGGGCAGGTAGAAGGCCAGGAGCAGTACCGGAAGCAGCCAAAATGGCTTGATAGTGCGAATCCTGCGGTAGAAAGCCGGCACAAGCATGACGGTGAACCACTTGGCGAGCATGGAAAGGGAAAGCCAGGCTACCGCACGGGTGGGACGATGGCCGTCTATCGCCAGTAGCGCGGCGAGCATGAGCGCCACGGGCAGCGAATCGTTGTGTCCGCTGCCGGCTATTTCGACGAGAACCAGTGGATTCCAGGCGTAGATGAGCACCCGCTCCTCCGGAATGCTTCGGCGTCGGAGCATGAGGACCGCGAGCAGGATAACGCCCAGGTCGCACAGGGTAAACAGCAGTTTCATCGAAGCGGGGCTGTACCACAGGTACGCCGCGGCCATGAAGGCCGCCTGCATAAAGGGCGGATAGACCGTGGGGACGTCCTTGTTGTTGACGCCCGCGTGGTAATCATCGCGCAGATGGGCGATTTCCCCGCTTTCCGGGGCGTATACGTAGGGATTGACGCCATGGAACTGCATCCTGGCGTCCCAAAGGTACCGGTAAATGTCGTCGGAAAGGGTCGGGGGACTGAACTGCAGGATGACGCGGCAGACGATGGCCACGGCAAGGATGAACCAGAACAGTCTCCGGTCGGGCCGCGCCCCGGATCGCACCTGGCAGACGGCAGCGACCGCGTAAACGATGAAGGCCGCGGCGAAGGGGACCCAGAAAAGCAGCAGGGTATCGGGCAGCGCCAGCCACGCGGACAGGGAACCGGGCAGGACCGCGTCGGGGTCGAAGAGGCCTGACCTCAGGTCTCCGATGGAGACGATGCCTATGCAGGCGGCGATCAGCAGGAGTCCTGGGACCGCGATCCGGACGGGGAATCCGGCAGGCCATCTATAAGCAGAATCGGACATGTATGAGCTATCTTTCGCTGATCTTCATTCTCCTGTATTTCTTCGTCCTGTTCCTGCTCGCGGTCTACGGCGTGCACCGTTACCTGATGGTGTATCTGTACTACAAATATAAGGACCGGGCCCGGCCTGTAAAGCCGGAACCCCTGGGAGACGACCCTCCCTCGGTTACCGTGCAGTTGCCTCTTTATAACGAGCAATACGTAGTGGAAAGGCTGATCGACGCCGTCTGCAGGATCGAGTATCCCCGCGATTGCCTGGAGATCCAGGTACTGGACGATTCCACTGACGAAACCCGGGAACTGGCGGCCCGTTGCGTCGAACGCTACCGGGAAGCCGGATTCGACATTCACTACCTGCACCGGACGGCGCGAACCGGATACAAGGCTGGCGCGCTGCAGGAGGGACTGGACGTGGCCAGGGGCGCGTACATCGCCATTTTCGATGCCGATTTCATACCGCCACCGGATTTCCTCAGGAACACCATGCACCTTTTCCGCGACGAACGGGTGGGCCTGGTTCAGACCCGGTGGTCCTACCTCAACCGGGGCTACTCGCTCCTGACCCGGGTCCAGGCGATCATGCTGGACGGCCATTTCGTCATGGAACACGGCGCGCGGAACCGGTCAGGCAGGTTTTTCAACTTCAACGGAACCGCAGGCATCTGGCGCCGCGAATGCATCGATGCCGCGGGCGGCTGGCAGCATGACACCCTGACCGAGGACCTCGACCTGAGCTATCGGGCGCAGCTCCGGGGCCAGTACTTCGTATTCCTCGAAGACGTTACCACGCCCTCCGAACTCCCCGTCGAAATGAACGCCTTCAAGACCCAGCAGCACCGCTGGTCCAAGGGGTCGATTCAGACCGCGAAGAAGATGCTTCCGAGGGTATGGCGCAGCGCGCTGCCCTTCCGCTTCAAGCTCGAAGCCACGTACCATCTCACCAATAACATGGCCTATATGCTCATGCTGCTCCTTTCGGTGTTGATTTTCCCGTCCATTGTGATCCGGGTGCAGGCCGGCTGGATCAATTCCTTCTGGATAGACCTGCCCTTTCTCTGCGCGGCCACGGTTTCCGTTTCCCTCTTCTACCTGTTCGCCCAGTTCGAGATCAACCGGAACCGGTGGAAGCGTTGCCTCTTTTTCCTGCCGGCGCTCATGTCCATAGGCATCGGCATCTGCCTGAACAACACGCGGGCTGTCATGGAGGCGCTGCTGGGTCTCCAGTCGGGCTTCCAGCGTACGCCCAAATACGGAATCCGCGGCAGGAGGGACGAGGCAGGCCAGGCGGACCAGGCAGGCCAGGCGGACCGGGCGGACCAGGCGAACCAGTGGCGCCGGTTGCGCTACAGGGGTATCCGAAACTGGCTCCCGGTGCTGGAACTGCTGTTCGCCCTGCACTTCGGCCTGTTGATCTACTATACAGCCATCAACGGGATCTACCCCTCCATCCCCTTCCTCTGCCTGTTTTTTGCCGGATATCTGTACGTCGGCCTGGCCTCTCTGTGGCCGCGGACGGCCAGTCAGGGATAACCCTGGAATAGACCATGGAACGTGTGATCGGACTCTTCGGGTTGTTAGTGCTCCTGGCCATCGCCTGGACGCTTTCGGAGAACCGTCAGCGGTTGAACTGGAGACTCATTGGAAGCGGCCTGGGCCTGCAGGCCCTGCTGGCCTTGCTGCTGTTGCACACTTCACCTGGCCAGGCGGTATTCGACCTGGCCCGGCTGGTCATCAACAAGGTGATCGCCTTTTCTAACGAAGGAGCGCGGTTCGTCTTCGGCGACCTGGTGGAGACCGCCCTGTTCGGATTTTCTGTGCTTCCGATGATCATCTTCGTGTCATCCATCACTTCGATCCTGTTCTACCTGGGCTGCATCCAGTGGGTCGTCCGGCAGATGGCCAGGGTCATGGTTCGTGTCATGGGCGCGTCCGGATCGGAATCCATGGCCGCGGCGGCGAATGTCTATCTTGGAGCCTCGACGGCGCCGCTTGTCGTCCTGCCCTACCTGAAGACCATGACCCGCTCGGAAATCATGGCCATGATGACTTCCGGCATGGCTACCGTGGCCGGCTCCGTGCTGGCCGCCTATGTGGCCCTGGGCGCCGACGCCGGCCATCTCCTGGCCGCGTCGCTCATGTCGGCGCCCGCGGCCCTGGTCGTCGCCAAGATCATGACGCCCGAAACCGAAACCTCGCGCACCCTGGGCGTGGTGACCGTGGACGTTCCCAAACCGGGAGTCAATTTCATCGACGCGGCCTGCAGCGGCGCGTCGGACGGTTTGAGACTGGCCTTGAACGTGGCGGCCATGCTCATCGTGGCGATCGCCTTCGTCAGCCTGTTCAACTGGGCCGTGGGCCTTGCCCCCCTAGTGGGCAACGAGCCGCTTTCCCTCGAGCGCATCCTGGGATGGGCCTGCGCGCCGCTGGCCCTGCTGATGGGCGTGTCCTGGGAAGACGCCCAGGCGGTGGGCATGCTGATCGGAAAGAAGACCATCCTGAACGAATTCCTGGCCTACCAGGACCTGAGCACGATGCACGAGCAGCTGTCGGAGCGCTCGTTCACCATCGCGACCTACGCGTTGTGCAGCTTCGCTAACTTCGGCACCATCGCGATCATGATCGGGGGGATCGGCGGACTGGTTCCAGAACGGCGCCGGGACATCGCCCGGTTCGGCATCCGGTCCATGATCGGAGGCGCCCTCGCCGCCAACATGACCGCCACCGTGGCGGGCCTGTTGATGTAGCGAACTTTTCCGTTGATCCTTCATGAACGATAAGCACACCGAAACCCGCAATTCCTCGGCGGATCAACAGATCTCGGCCGATATCAGGGCTCTCCTGCCGCGATGCACGCTGAAGGACCGGCGGGACATCCAGCGCCGGTTGAAGAAGTTACGCGTCACGCGGCGAGGGGACCGCGGCCGGCTAAAAATACTGATGGCGCAGGCGGCCGCATCGGCCGCGCTCGTGGAGCAGCGTCTCGGGGCCGTCCCATCGATCACCATTGACAGCCAACTGCCCATTTCGGCTCGGAAGAAGGATATACTCGAAACCCTGCGCGCCCATCCGGTCGCGATCGTGACGGGGGAGACCGGTTCGGGCAAGACGACGCAGCTGCCCAAAATCTGCCTGGAAGCGGGCAGGGGCGTGTACGGCCGGATCGCGTGTACGCAGCCCCGGCGTGTCGCGGCGCTGTCGGTCTCACGCCGCATCGCCGAGGAACTCGACGCAACCTGGGGCCGGGAAGTCGGATGCAAAATACGCTTCACGGACGAGACCGTACCCGAGACCCGCGTCAAGATGATGACCGACGGCATGCTGCTTGCCGAGATCCAGAACGATCCGGACCTGCTTGAATACGACACGGTCATCATCGACGAGGCCCACGAACGCAGCCTGAATATCGATTTCCTGCTCGGATACTTCCGGTTGTTGATTAAGCGGCGTAAAGACCTGAAAGTCGTGATTACCTCGGCGACCATCGACACCGCCGCCTTCTCGGACGCTTTCGACGACGCGCCGGTTATCGAAGTGTCGGGACGCCTGCACCCGGTGGAGATCCGCTATCTGCCCCTCGAAGAAACGCGGGGCGCCGCCGAGGACTACACCTACGTCGACGGGACCGTCGACGCGATCGACCGGATCATGGAAGAACCCGGCCGGGGCGACATCCTGGTATTCCTCCCCTCGGAGAAGGACATCCATGAGACGCGCAGGCGACTAGATGGAAGGTCCTATCGGCACACCGACGTCCTTCCGCTCTTCGGCCGCCTGACCAGCGCGGATCAGCAGCGGGTCTTCCAGCCGCGGGACAACCGCCGCATCGTCGTGGCCACGAACGTCGCCGAGACTTCGCTGACCATTCCGCGAATCAAGTACGTTGTCGATACCGGATTCGCCCGGATCAGCCGGTACGCACCGAGGACACGAACCCAGCGACTGCCGATCGAACCCATCGCGCAGAGCAGCGCCAGGCAGCGGGCCGGGCGCTGCGGACGGGTGTCAGGGGGCGTTTGTCTTCGGCTCTATAGCGAGTCCGACCTCATGAACCGGCCGGAGTTTACCACGCCCGAGCTGCAACGCGCCAATCTCGCCGAGGTCATTTTGCGCATGCTGGCGCTGAAACTGGGCGACGTCCACGCATTTCCCTTTCTCGATAGGCCCACGCCCCATGCTATACGGGACGGGTTCCAGCTGCTCACCGAACTGGGGGCGATCGACCGGGCTCGGCGTCTGACCGACCGGGGCCGGGCCATGGCGAGGCTGCCGGTATCTCCAACGGTGTCGCGCATGCTCCTGCAGGCCCGGCAGGAAAACGCCCTGCAGGAAGTCCTCGTCATCGCGTCGGCCATCAGCATTCAGGACCCCCGCGTCAGGCCCCTTGACCAGCAGGAACAGGCGGACCAGGAGCACCGGAAATTCAGGAACGCGTCCTCGGATTTCCTGACCCTGCTCAACATCTGGGAGGCTTTCCACAATACCTTCGAACAACTGAAGACCCAGGGTGCCATGCGCAGGTTCTGCCGGAGACACTACCTTTCCTACAACCGCATGCGCGAATGGCGCGACATCTATGTGCAGCTCCGCCGCGCGCTCCGGGAGTCCGGCGGCTTTCGCGGCCGCGGGGGCGGAGCGGAAAACACGAACGGTTCGGATCGGGAGGGCAACGCGGAAAACAGGAACCGCGCCGGGCGGACGGGCAGCGGCGCCAGACCGGAGCGAACAAACCGTGCGCACTATGACGCGGTCCACCGGTCGATCCTGAGCGGCCTGTTGAGCCAAGTCGCGGAACATCGGGAAGGCAATCTCTATACCGGGTCCAGAAACCGGTCCGCCATGATCTTTCCCGGATCCGGCCTCTTTCAAAAACGGCCCGGCAAAGTACCCGGCAAGGACAACAGGGATGAAGAGCGGGACGATAGGCCCGGGAAGGAAAACCGGGACGGACAACGAGGCGGAACGGGACCGGCACCCTGGATCGTGGCCGCGGAGATGGTCGAAACCAACCGGCTCTATGCACGCACGGTGGCGCGGATTCAACCCGGGTGGGCCGCGGAACTGGGCCGGCATCTTTGCCGGGCGACCTATTCGAATCCCAGATGGGATACGGCGGCCGGGCGTGTGACCGCCGACGAGACGCTGCACCTCCACGGCTTGGTGGTTTCCAGTCGGACGATCGATTACGGGAAGGCCGACCAGGCGGAGGCGACGCGGATCTTTATCCGCGATGCGCTCGTAAACGATGACCTGACGACCCGGTACGCCTTCATGGACCACAACCGGAGGATCCGGCGGGACGCCGAGACCTGGCTGCTGCAGCACCGAAACGCCTATCGCGTCGACCTCGACGAAACCGCCTTTCAGTTCTATAAAGAACGCATTTCCCGGGTATCTTCGGTGCACGACCTGAATCGGCTCATTAAAGCGGAAGGAACGGAGAACGGTCTTTTTCTGCACATGGAAACCAGGGATCTCACGGAGGCAGAAGAAGCGCAGCGCCATCCGGAGGACTTCCCGGAGCATTTTACCCTTGAAGGCGAACGACTGCCTCTGCAGTACGCCTGCCGGCCGGGCCGGGAAGAGGATGGAGTCACCCTTTCGATGCCCCGCGGCATGGTGCACCAGCTTCCGCTCGAATCGCTGGACTGGCTCGTCCCCGGACTGTTGTGCGAGAAGGTAGAGGCGTTGCTCAGGGGGCTGCCGGGCAGGAAGCGCAAACAGCTCGTACCCATACCGGAAACGGCGCGGGCGATCGTGGAAGAACTGGATCCTGCCAGTGCCTCCCTGACCGATGCGCTCGCGGAATACATCGCAAGGCGGCATGGAATCGAGATCGACCCGTCGGAATGGTCGGTCGAATCCGTTCCCGATCACCTGAAAATGCGTGTCCAGTTGACTGACGAGGACGGAAGCGCCCTGCTTTCGACCCGTGACCCGGAACGTATCCGCGCTGAAATCGCAGACCGCACCGTCGCTGTCGAATCCGAAAGCTGGCGCAAGGCGGTGGAGCGATGGGATCGGTACGACTTGCGGGACTGGTCGGTCGGCGACCTGCCGGACCGGATCGAAATCGGCCTGTCGGGAACCGTGCCCACGTACGCCTGGCCCGGTCTGCAGGCGGACGATGACGTGATTGACCTTCGCCTGTTCCGGGACCGGTACGAAGCGCACCGGGAGACCCGAAGGGGACTTGTCCGGTTGCTCGAACGGCGGATGAGCGATGAAATGGCCTGGCTTCGGCGCGACCTGGCGTTTCTGGTCGATCTTCCCGCCCTGGCGGACCACGCCGGAGGGCTCAGAGTACTCCAGGAAGCTGCTTACGAACATCTCCTGGCCGCCCTGTTCAGCCGAGAGCCGCTGTTTCCCTTGACGGCCCAGCGCTTCGAGGAAGACGTGGAAATGGCGCGCGGACTGTTGAAGAAGCTCCCCGGATGGTTCGAGCAGCAGATGCGGGCACTGGAACGGGTTATCGGCGGGGATCTTCTATCGGCCAATGCCTACACTGGTATGGAAGACGACCTTCAACGGTTGTTTCCGGCTGATTTCCTGCAAAGCACGCCGGCTGTCGAACTGCCCAACCTGGTCCGGTACCTGAACGCTATAGAAACACGGTCCCGCCGGGCGCGGGAAGATCGGACGAAGGACCAGAAGAAAGCGGAACTGGTCAAACCCTTTGATACGGCGTTAAGGGCGATGTGCGAGAGGAAGGATGTGAATCCCGACTTGCTGAACGAATTCAGGTGGATGCTAGAAGAGTACCGTGTCTCGGTGTTCGCCCAGGAGCTCGGAACGGTGCGGACCGTGTCTCCAAAAAGACTGCAGGGGTTGCTCGATCAGATTGAAGCCGGCTCCCGCGAACCGCTAACTTCATGAGACGTACCGCGTCGGATCGGGAATCCCGGCTTCCGCGAAACCCTTTCGCCTCAGGATGCACGCGTCGCACCTGCCGCAGGCCGCGCCGTCTTCCGCCGTATCGTAACAGCTCGTCGTGAGGGCGTAGTCCACCCCGAGCCGGGTACCGGTACGCAGGATATCCGCCTTGGACATTTCGATGAGCGGCGCGTGGATGTTGAACCTGTCCTGGCCGGTCACGCCGGCCCGGGTTGCCAGGTTCGCCATGTTCTCGTAGGCCGCGATGTACTCGGGGCGGCAATCGGGATATCCGCTGTAATCAATGGCGTTGGCCCCGATATACAGGTCGAATGCACCGAGCACCTCGGCCCAGCCCAGGGCGAAGGAAAGGAATATGGTGTTACGGGCCGGTACGTAGGTAACCGGTATCTGATCGCCCATGGAATCCGGATCCTGGTCTCTGGGCACGGGGATGTCGTCGGTCAGCGCGGACCCGCCGATGGCCCGCAGATCAAAGGGGATGGTCACGTGGCGTTCGACCCCCATGGATTCGGCGACCATTCTCGCGGACTCAAGCTCGAACCGGTGGCGCTGGCCGTAGTCGAAGGTGATGGCGTGACAGTGGAAACCCTCGTTTCTGGCGATGGCGAGCGTGGTCGCCGAGTCGACCCCGCCACTGAGCAGCACGACGGCAGCCTTCATAGAGTTTGCATCCGTCAGGAAGTGTAAAGTAGACTGGCTATAATCGACCCCGCGATAACGACCAGCGCCAGCAGAAGCTTGTTGGCGGCGGCGGAAATGCGTGAATCGATCTTGTCATCCATCGCGGAAAAACGGGATTCGATTGCGGCAAAACGGGCGTCCATTGTGTCGAACCGTGCGTCCATAAGTTCCTTCAGGGAGGTAATCGCGGCGTCCAGGTCGGGCTTTGTCACGAATTGACGTTGGGGATTGGTCGTGTCAGGCGATGGCATTTTAAAACCTCCCAGGTTCACAGATTGCGATCTTTCAGACGAGATTGATGGTCGATAGGGCTGACGAATGTCCCTCGATTTATTCAAAGATCCGGGGCCCGTAATGCCGTCGTTGCGCAATTGTGAACGGCGGCAATATATTCCTTTAGTCGTAAATCCACAATATTTCTGGTACTTTAGCTTGAAAACACTCATCTGAAGGAACTCAGATCTGACTGCCTGTGTTGGCATAGCAGGATGACCACGGAGCATCATGCCCGGATGCTTGGAGGCAAACCATGTTTCGCGATGTACGCGTGGCTGCAATCTCGTTCAAACCCGTTAAACTGGACCTGGAAGGGAACGCGGACCGGCTGGAAAAGATGTTCCGAAAGGCTGCTGCGGATGGGGCCGAACTGGCCGTCGCACCGGAAGGCGTGCTGGAAGGGTATGTAGTCAACGAGATCATCGACGGCGAAATCCCG
The DNA here is from genome assembly GCA_022821935.1 of Candidatus Latescibacterota bacterium. Taxonomy (GTDB): domain Bacteria; phylum JAAXHH01; class JAAXHH01; order JAAXHH01; family JAAXHH01; genus JAAXHH01. Next base: position 10,932 of record JAJECR010000033.1, on the reverse strand, counting down.
CCTGAGGAAATGAACCGGGTATCTCTTACCATGCGCAGCCGGACCATCAGGCGGTTCCGTGAACTCGCGAGGACGTTGAACATGTGCCTGGCGTTCGGCCTGGCGGAACGGATCGGCAGCGAGGTGTACAACTGCGCCGTGTTCCTCGATCACCGGGGCCGCCTTCGCGGCAAGTACCACAAGATGCAACTTGCAGAAGGCCATCACCGTTCCTGGTGGTTCAACCGCTTGGGCAAGCAAAGCCGCGCCTTCGACACGCCTTTCGGCCGGGCGGGCATGGTGATCTGCAATGACCGGTGGAACCCGGATATCGCACGCATTCCGGTACTCGACGGCGCCCGCTACCTGCTCATTCCTTCCTTCGGGTCAAGAGCCCCGGCGCAGGACCGGGCGGTGCTTGCACGCGCGAGGGAGAACGGCGTGCCCATCGTGGAAGCCAACGTGGGCGTCACCCTGATCGTGAACAAAGGCGAAATCGCCGCGCTGTCCCGCAAGATGACCGCCATTACCCACGGGACCATCTCCGTACCGGCGCCTCCATCGCTCAAAAACAGGGACCGGCACGAACGGAGATTCCTTTCCTGGCGCAGCCGTGAAATGCCTGAGCGGTACCGCGACCGGATGCGGAGAAAACAGCGGGGCCGCGATACCGTGGAAGTCGGTCATGACTCGAAGGGCCGGCTGATCGAGGCGGACTGACCGCACCGAACCCGTTGGCGCGCCGTAAATTGCGTCTTGCCTGTCCAATCGCCTTTCCCTTATCTTTGCGGTGACGTCATCCTGCCGGCATGCTGCATTCGGCGCATTGCGGCCGGTAGATCGCGACCGGTAAATCGCGGCCGGCATATGTATGGCGTTGAAGATACCGGATCGAAACGGTGCGCCGTTCGCTGTACCGGAGTTTAGAGAACATGGACCCGAAATGCTCGCCCGATCAGTTCCTCGACGTGCGCAGCCACGGCTTCGTGCGGCTGGCCATCGCCGTACCTCGAATACGCGTGGGTGATCCCGCCGCGAACGTGGCCCATCATCTCGAACAGATAGAAGCAGCCGACGGGCGGGGCGCTTCCTATGCGCTCTTCCCCGAATTGAGCCTTACGGGCTATACCTGCGCCGATCTCTTTCACTCCCAGGCACTGCTTGATGGCGCGCTGGATTCCCTTGAAGGGCTGCTGGACAGCACGCGGGAACTCGGGATGGCCTTCAGTTTCGGCATGCCCCTGCGGATCGATCACGCGGTCTTCAACGTCGCGGTGACCTGCAGCCGCGGGCGCGTCCTTTCGGTTACGCCCAAGACCTACCTGCCGCAATACCGCGAGTTCTACGAGACCAGGTACTTCGCCCGGGCCGCCGAAGCCCAGACGGATGCCGTTACCCTGTGCGGACAGGACGCGCCGTTCGGAACGGACGTGCTGTTGCGCACCGACGATCCCAGGGTCGTGATCTATCCGACCATCTGTGAGGACGACTGGGTACCGGTGCCGCCGAGCAGCAGGGCGGCGCTGGCAGGCGCGACCATACTCGCGAACCTGTCGGCATCCAATATCGTCATCGGCAAGGCGCAGTACCGGGAGGATCTCATCCTGTCGTCTTCCGGCCGGAACGAGGCCGTACACATGTATGCCGCGGCGGGTTTCGGGGAATCGACCATGGACGTGGTCTGGGACGGACACGGGTTCATCGCCGAACGGGGCTACATGCTGGCAAGGACGGAACGCTTTCAACTCGACGGCGCCTGCATCGCCACGGACGTGGACGTGGAAGCGCTGGTGCTGGAACGCGGCGTGCAGGGCTCTTTCCGGCAGAATGCCATGGACCATAGATCTTCCTGGCGGTCCGTGTCGCTGTCGGGATTCCGGCCTGGACCGGCCGGGGAGAACGGTTCGAGGGCTTCCGGCCAGCCGGGAAAAGATGCGCATCAGACCTTCTTGCGGAACATACCCTCCCATCCTTTCGTTCCCCAGAACCCGGCGGAACGCAGCCAGCGATGCCGCGAAGTATTCATGATCCAGGCCACCGGACTGGCGACCAAGCTGAAATCGTTGCCCGAGGATGCCCGCAGGGTCGTCGTGGCGGTCTCGGGCGGACAGGATTCGACCCACGCCCTGAACGTGGCGGTGCATACCATGGATCTGCTGGAGCTTCCGAGATCCCGCATCGTAGCCCTGACCATGCCGGGGCTGGGCACCACGGAACGGACCTACGGAAATGCCTGCGCACTGATCCGGGCTGTCGGCGCCACCTTCCGGGAGATCGACATCAAACCCGCCGTGCGTCAATTCTTCGGCGATGTAGCGCACTCGGAAGACAAGAAGGATCTCGTCTACGAAAACACCCAGGCATGGACCCGGAAACTGGAAGAGCTTGCCACCGCCGCCCAGGTCAGGGGCATCGTACTCGGCACGGGCGACCTCTCGGAACTGGCGCTGGGGTGGTGCACCATGTTCGGCGACCATGCCAGCCACTACGGCGTCAACGCCGGCATCCCAAAGACGCTCATATCCTACCTGATCCGCTGGACGGCCGACGAAGTCTTCGCGCAAGAGGAGGCGGTTCGCGACGTGCTGATTGATATTCTCGACACCCCGATTTCACCCGAACTGCTGCCTCCGAACGAACGGGAGATCGCCCAGAAAACCGAAGAAAAGATCGGTCCCTACGAACTGCATGACTTCTTCATCTACTACTTCATGCGTTTCGGCTTCTCACCCTCCCGGATCGCCCGGATGGCATTGCATGCTTTCGAGGACAAGTACGATATTCAGGAAATCAAGACCTGGCTTCATGTGTTCATCGTCCGGTTCTTCCGGAATCAGTTCAAGCGGAACTGCCTGCCGGAAGGGCCCAAGGTCGGCATGACCTGCATTTCCCCCCGCGGCGACTGGCGGATGTCATCCGATGCTTCTCCGGCGGTCTGGCTGGCAGACCTGGAACGCATTCCCGATGAGCTTTAGACCACCCGGCGGCGTACCATCCCACTTCAGGCCCGAATCAGTCGAAACGTTCTGGCGCGTACCCTACGGGGAACGGGCGGAACAGGCCCGCGCATGGGCTGAAACCTACCGGATTCGTCCCTCCTCCGACGATGGATTCCGCACCGCCCTGCTGCTCGTGGACTGCCAGAACACCTTCTGCCTCCCGGAATTCGAACTTTTCGTGGGCGGCCGTAGCGGACGGGGCGCCGTAGAGGACAACATACGCCTCTGCACCTTCATCTACCGCAATCTCCATTCCATCACGGAAATCATCCCCACGATGGATACCCACACGGCCCAGCAGATCTTCCATCCCATGTTCTGGGTCAATGAAGCAGGCGGGCATCCCGCAGGTGGCGAAACGGTCATCACCCCGGAGGACGTTGAAAAGGGTAACTGGCGCGTCAATCCGGCTGTAGAGACCTTTTACGGAGATCGGGTCGATCTTGCCGCCTACGCGCTGCACTATGTCCGGCGCCTCACGCGGGACGGCAAATATCCCCTCATGATCTGGCCCTACCACGCGATGCTCGGGGGCATCGGACACGCCCTGGTATCCGCGGTCGAGGAAGCGGTCTTCTTTCACGGCATCGCCCGGGTCCGGCAGACGCGCTTCGAGATCAAGGGGAACCATGCCCTCACCGAGAATTACTCCGTGTTACGCCCCGAGGTCATGGAAGATCCCGATGGCCGCCCTGTCGGTGTGGAGAATACGTCGCTGATCGATCACCTGCTGACCTTCGACGCCGTCATCGTGGCCGGGCAGGCCAAGAGTCACTGCGTGGCGTGGACGGTGGACGATCTCCGGACGGAGATCGAGGTACGAGACCCGTCTCTGGCCGGGCGGGTCCTGCTGCTGGAAGACTGTTCCTCGCCGGTAGTCGTCCCCGGCGTGATCGATTTCACCGAAGCGGCGGAGGAAGCCTTCCGGAGGTTCGCCGATGCGGGTATGCACCGGGTGCGTACCACCGAGCCCATGGACCGGTGGGATATCGGCGGCTGAAGACGGCCGGCTCGTTCCCGTTGCCCTTACCTGCCTGAAGGACAGCAGTCCAGGGGGCAGCGGTCGGGCCAGGGTTCCAGGACGCCCGCGGCGGGCCGGTCCGTCGAAGCGGACAGGCGCTCTTCGACGAGTTCCACGATCATCTCCACGAAGCGGGGATGGATTCCCGCCGTTTCCGCCCGGACCATGCGCACCCCGAGATCGTCGCAGCACGCCCGTGCTTCAACGTCCAGGTCGTAAACCACCTCCATGTGGTCCGAGATGAATCCCACGGGAATCACCACGATATCCCGGTCAGCCCGGCCCGCCTGGTCAGCCCGGCCCGCCTGGTCCGCCCGGCCCGCCTGGTCCGCCCGGTTCCCGCCGGCGGCGTGAAACGACCTGATGTAATCACAGACATCGGGCTCAAGCCAGGGCTGCGCGGGTGGTCCGCTTCGGCTTTGAAAGGCCAACGCCCAGGAAGGTGCGCCCGCCCGCTCGCTGATCAGCCGGGACACTTCCCGGAGCTGTGCTTCGTACGCGCATTCCCGCGCCATGGCAATAGGTATGCTGTGGGCGGTATACACGAGGTGGGCTGTTGCACGCCGTTCATCCGGCAAGCGGTCCAGGGCGTCGCGAACACGATCCGTCATCGTTTCAATGAATCCCGGATGATTGAAAAAGGGCCTGATCTTGTCGATCGCCGGTGCGCCGCTTCCCGCCTCCCGCCGGGCTTCCTCGATGTTTTCCAGGTATTGCCTGCAGTTCGAGTAGGAGCTGTACGCGGAAGTAACGAGGGCCAGCGCCCGCCCTACCCCGTCCCGGGTCATCTGCCGGACCGTATCCGGCAAAAGGGGATGCCAGTTGCGGTTCCCCCAGTAGACCGGCAACGACAGGTTGCGAGTTTTCAACGCCCTTTCCAGGGCAGCGATCAGCGCCCGGTTCTGCCTGTTGATCGGACTGACGCCGCCGAAATGATGATAGTGTTCCGCCACCTCCATCATGCGCTCCCTGGGAACACGCCGGCCCCTGAGCACGCGCTCGAGAAAGGGGATGACATCGTCATTTCCCTCGGGACCTCCAAAGGATACCAGGAGCAATGCGTCGTAGTTCAACTTCCCTTCCTTCCATGCGGCGCTATGACCTTGTAATTGCTTGCCATGCCGTCCCTTCCTCCGTAATATATCACGTTGGACCGCTGAATCTGTCGCGCGAAATCATCGAGAACGAAACAAGGAAACGACGTGAACGAAGACTCCAGCAAGACCCCCGATATACTCGAACACGGAGCGCCTGTGGACGGGCGGCCTCAGACCAGTGAGGAGCGGCTTTACATGCAGCTCAACGTGTTCGCCCTGGCAAAAAACGGATCCGCCGGGCAGGCCTCGGTTGCCAGTGACCACATCGTCGCCACCCTGCGGGAAGCCGGACTGGAGTCCGCGGTCTACCTGGATGTCAACGATCCCACGGGGGTCGGCGTGCTTTTCCTCGCCGAAGATCCCGATACCTTCGTAACCGATGTGCGGCACCTGTTGACCGGAAGTCCCTTCGACGCGCTGGAGCGCCGCGAGCACATGACGATGCTCGGCAGGACCTACTCCATGGGATACGAACCGGATCTGAGGGAATCGCTCATCAGCAGGCCGCGACGCACGGTGCTGAATCCCGACTGGCCCTGGGCCATCTGGTATCCGCTGCGGCGCAATGGCGCCTTCGCCCGCCTCGAACACAAGGAACAGCGCCAGATCCTGATGGAGCACGCCCACATCGGCCGGGCCTACGGCCGGGCCGACTTCGCCCACGACATCCGTCTGGCCTGCTACGGCCTCGACGAGGCGGACAACGATTTCGTCATCGGCCTGCTCGGTAAAGCACTCTACCCGCTTTCCCGCGTCGTCCAGGACATGAGAAAGACCCAGCAGACCGCGTTGTACATCGATTCGCTCGGGCCGTTCTTCGTCGGCAAGAAAACCTGGTCGAGCGACCCGTAACGATACCGCGGTTTCATCCGCTCTGACCAATCCTCGTTTTCATTCCTACAGATCGCCGTTGTCTCCTTCCATTTCCTCCAGCGCCTTGAATCCGAGGACGGCGCAGGCAGACGCCACGTTGAGCGAATTCTTGTATCCCCGTGTGGGGATCTCGACCAGGCCGTCGCAACGATTCAGCACGCCACGGCTCACCCCCAGCGCTTCGTTACCGAGTACGATCGCCAGTTCGTCCGGAAATACCGCCTCGCCGTACGGAACCGAACCCGAAGTCGTTTCGGCGGCCCACACCGCTATGCCCTGATCCTGCAGATACTCGACCGCATCGTCGGCCGATTCAAAATACCGCCACGGGACGTAATCGATGGTGCCCAGGGCGGTCTTTTCCAGCTTGGCGTGGGGCGGGCAGGCGGTGTATCCGCACAGGAACAAGCCCTTCACGCGGAGGATGTCGCAGGTCCGGAAAATGGAGCCTACGTTGAAGGCGCTGCGCAGGTTGTCCAGGACGAAATACAGTGGCAGCTTGGGCAGCCTCTTATACGCTTCCTTCGTGATCTCCGCGTCGAAACTGCGAACCTCGAAGTTCGTCTCCATGTCTCCGGTGCGATTCGGCATCGGACAATGGTCCTCAGAAAGTGAAAACCGCGCCCGCACCGGCGCGGGTTACGCGTATCGGCAAAACCGCCGCTTGGTAATACCGCCGCTTGGTAATACCGCCGCCTGGACGGCAACGGACGCAAACAGGCCGCACGGGAAGCTCAGGGAAGCAGGGCGTTTATCTCATCTCTGAGCTGTATCGTCGCCGCTCGGGCAGCCTCGGCGTAGTCCGTTCCGTCGGAGGCGTACAGGATGCCGCGGGAAGAGTTGATGAGCAGGCCGCCGCCGTGGGGGTCGGCCCCCTCGCGGATGACCGTTTCCAGATCGCCGCCCTGCGCTCCAATGCCCGGTATCAGCAGGGGCATTTCAGGGGCGATGCCGCGGATACCCGCCAGGGATTCCGCCTGGGTCGCGCCTACGACCAGTCCAGCGTTTCGCGCGGTGTTCCAGGACTGAGCGACACTGGCCACTTCCAGATACAGCGGATGTCCGTTGACGGACAGGTACTGAAATTCGCGGGCGCTCTGGTTGGAGGTCAGGCAGAGGATGAAAACCCCCCGGTCGGTGTAGTCCAGGAAGGGCTGAACGGAATCCCTTCCCTGGTAGGGATTGACGGTCACCGCGTCGAAGTCGAAGTGCTCGAACAGCGCACGGGCGTACATGCGCGCGCTATTCCCCATGTCGCCCCGCTTGCAGTCGCATACGACCACTGTCCCCTTCGGGATGATCTCGAGCGTGCGTTCGAGTATTTCGTAGCCCCTGGAACCCATGACTTCGAAAAACGCGATGTTCAGCTTGTAGGCCGATACGAGATCCGCGGTATGCTCGATGATCGTCTTGTTAAACTCGTAAACCGCGTCGCGGTCGGTTTTCAGGTGCTCAGGGAATCGATCCAGGTCAGGGTCGAGTCCGACGCAGACCAGGCTGTTCGTCGCTGCGCGTGCTCGATTCAGACTATCTACGAAGGGTAACATGGCACATCCTCTTGTGCGGGGATTTGAATGCTTCCGATCAGGTCGCGGACCGACCGCACATCCGACTCGGCACACCAGTCGGCCATTTCCCGCGCGACCGAGGCGCCCGCGCCGGGATCAACGAAACTGGCCGTTCCGACCTGGACGGCGGTGGCGCCTGCCACGAGAAACTCCACGGCGTCTTCGCCACTCATGATGCCGCCGATTCCGATAACCGGAATGTCTACCTGGCGGGCGATCCGGTAAACGGCCGCCAAGGCCACAGGCTTGATGGCCGGACCTGAAAGACCTCCCGTGACGGCCCCGAGCACGGGACGGCGAGTGCGGATGTCGACCGCCATTCCTCGAAGGGTGTTTATGGCGGAAATCGCGTCGGCGCCGGCATCTTCGACGCTGCGGGCGATCTGAGCGATATCCGTGACGTTCGGAGTCAGCTTTGCTATAATCGGCACGTCCGTAATCCCGCGGAGCGCGGAAACGAGCTCGGCCGCCCGCAGGGGATCGGTACTGAAGTCCATGCCGCCCGAAACGTTCGGGCAGGACATGTTGATCTCCAGGGCATCAATGCCTTCACAGTCCGCCAGGCGTTCGGTCACACGGACGAATTCCTCGACGGGGCCTCCGCCCACGTTTACGATCAGCGCGGTGTCTATTTCCCTCAGGTAAGGCATCTTGTCCCGGACGAAGGCTTCCACGCCTACGTTCTGCAATCCAATGGAATTGAGCATGCCGGCGGCCGTTTCGGCGGCCCGTGGCGGAGGATTGCCGGGCCATGGCTCCGGCGTGAGCGTTTTCGTGACGATGCCGCCGAAATCGGAAAGATCCACGAACCGGCCGTACTCGGATCCGTAACCGAAGGTGCCCGAGGCGGCGAGGACCGGGTTTCTCAGGGCCAGCGATCCGATGTTTACCGCTAAATCTGGTTGCGCGCTCACAACACCACCTCCTGCATGTCGAACACCGGACCAGTGTCGCACACCCGCTCATAGCGGGGGGGAGCCGATCGATCTCCGGGTACTACGCACGGTACGACACAGGCCATGCAGACACCCACGCCACAGGGCATGATCCCCTCCAGGGAGACCTGCCCGGCGATCCCCTCGTCCCGGGCAATTTCCTGACAGCGCCGCATCATGGGCGTCGGTCCGCAGGCATAGAGGTAGGCGCAGCGGTCGGGCGACAGGGTCAGTTCCCGCTCCAGCAGGCTCGTTACCAGGCCGTGATAGCCGGCCGAGCCGTCATCGGTCGCCAGTTTGACGTGGAGACCCAGCTCACGGAACTTTTCTTCCCCGCTCAGCAGACCTGCCGTCGCCGCGCCGAACAACACGGTCATCTCTTCCGGGCTCGCCCGGCTGTCTCTGACCGTCTCCTGTGCCAGGGAAAGAAAAGGGGCCACGCCGACGCCGCCCGCCACCATGATCGCGGGCCGTCCGGACCGCATTGGCTCCAGCGGCCGTCCCAGGGGACCGAGCACGTTGACCCGTTCTCCAATGCGCCGCATCGCGAGTATCTCGGTTCCGCCGCCGACGATCCGGTAGATGAGTCCGAAAACGCCGTTATCCGGATCACGTTCGGCGATGCTGAATGGACGCCTGAGCAGGGGGGTGTGACGGAGCCAGGTCTGCCGGCTGCTGTCCTCCGAAACGTCGGAAACGACCAGGTGTACGAAATGTCCGGGCAGGGCGTGGCGGGTGATATCGGGCGCCAGCAGGTCGATCCAGTAAAGGCCGGGACCGATTTCGCGGTTGGACAGGACCTCGGCGTTACACTGGCAGATGGGGATGGTCGACATGCTCGCTGCTGTGAGGCGGACGGGATTCGGTTCACATCCGGAAACCGCGGGCCGGTCAGTCCCGGCAGTTGCGATGTTCCGGATCGCATGGCCTTCCAGCCTTCGCTCATCTACGATACGGCCAAAGCGGTCGAAAGTCAACGCATCATTTGTCGGGCGCCGTGCCCTGGCGCAGTGCTTCCATGAAGCGAATCTTGTCCCGGACCGATTTCGCCTGGTCCGACCCGGGATAGCGTTCCACGATGTCACGGTAGTGTTCCAGGGCCGTCTCCGGCTCGCCGAAACGCGTCTCGGCAAGCCAGCCCAGGGCATAGAGCGCCCGCGACGCGTACTCCCCGTCCGGATGGCGGCTGACGACCAGTTCGTACAGCGCGCGTGCGGAATCGGGCTGGTCCGCTTCGAACAGCAACCTTTCCGCCTCGGCAAAGAGCCGGTCCTCGGGAAGCTCGCCCTCGGTCGGTTTTGACAGCACAATGGCCGCCTCCACGGCGTGATCCGTCCCTGGATACCGCGCGGCGATGGAGTCAAAGACCAATCTCGCGCGTTCCGCTTCCTTCAATACCTCGTCGAGTACCCAGGCTCGCGCGTAAGCCGCCTTGGCGGACTCGGAGGGATCGACCGACTGTTCTTCTATGGCGCGATACTGGCGTAGCGCCGAGTCGGCCATCTCCAGTTGGAACAGGTAGAGTTCTGCCAGTTGGAATCGAAGCCCGGTCACGTTCTCCATCAGCCGGGCGTAGTTCGATTGGTCTTTCGATCCCGGATCGGCGGAGGGTTCGACCGATTCCAGCGCCGTCAGCATGTTGCCGAGATTCCCGTTCAGGCGCCGCAGTTCACCGATGGCGCGGTGCTTGCGGTCGGCTTCGTCACCGACCCAGAACGAACGGGGACTATTGCGTCGCGCGTCGTCATACCATTGTTCCGCCAACTCCAGATCGTTCGCGATCCGGTATAGTTCACCCAGTTCGAACATGGCCCGGGCGACTTCCGCATCGTGATTCCGGTCGGTTTCATAAAGGGAAATGAGGGCCTCGTACCTGGAAACTGCCGCTTCATTCAGGCCAAGTTCGACGAGGCAGGCCGCCATCGCCAGCATGATCTCGGGATGGTAGTCCCTGTAGGCGCGCTGATCCAACAACGATTCGAACACATTGAGCGCGGCCGAAAGACTTCCTTCGCGCCGCAGGCTTTCCCCCAGCATGTAACCGGCCTGATATCTCACCTTATTCGTCCGGGCCTGGCCGATAGCCCGTTCCAGGTGTTCCCTGGCTTCGGCGAACAGCTTCAGTTCCAGCTTTGATCGTGCGATGTAATACCCGGTCTCCGCTTCCAGGTCGTGACCGGGGTACCTGTCCAGGAAAACCTGAAGCCGCGAAACGGCCTCCCCGTAACGGGCTCCGCCAAAAGAAACCTTCCCCCGCAGCAGTAAGGCCTCCGGGATGTGATCGCTGCCGGGGTACTCCCGTATGAAACGATCCAGCAGTTCATCGGCACGAAGGGGATCGCCCGCGTCGAAGTGGCTTCTGCCCAGCGAAAAAAGACAGTGCGAAAAGTACTCGCTGTCGGGGAACAGCCTGAGCACTTGCTCATACCGTTTGATGGCCTGCTGGTGCTGTCCCTGGAT
>JAJECR010000212.1 GCA_022821935.1 Candidatus Latescibacterota bacterium | reverse complement strand
AACCACAGCAATCGCACGCGCTACAGCACGGCATGGCATTACATGCCCGACGAACTCAATCCGGAAAAGTTCCTGAAGGGGATTTACGAAGACCGGCACGTGGCGAGGAAGATTTGATGAGCCAGGCAGAAAATGGTATTGGTCACCTTGTTGGTAACAGGCCTGAGAGCTAGCCGTTTACACCCCGTTCCGCTTCCTCAAAACACAGGTAAAACGGTCACCCTCCAGAACCGAACTGACAATCCGAAACGGAGAGGTCTCCAGTTCTGACTCGAGGTCTTCAGCGAAGAAAAAGTGCAGATACTGCGGTGCTCCGAACACGAATCCGTCCCCTTCCTCTAAGGTCTCGTAGTCGGGAGCAAATCGACGATGGTTGTCATCGTAAATCTCTTCGTATCCTTCCAGTACGGAATCCAGTACAGTCTGCGAAAGAAAAACCTCGCCTTCCGGGTACAGAATTCGCGCAATCTCCTCTAAAAAAGCGATCCGTGACACGCGGTGAGGGACATAGCAGTAAACATTTCCCATAAATGCAGCGGCGAATGAGGCGTCGGGAAACGGCAGAATCGGCATTTCGTATTGCAGAAACGTCACGTTGACCTGTTCTTCGTGAGCAAATTTCGCTGCCTGTTCAATCTGTTTTTCGGCGACATCGATCCCGGTGACGTTGTATCCCTGCCGCGCAAGGGCAAAGCACAACCGTCCTGTCGCACAACCAACGTCCAGCAGCCGACTGCCTACCGGATGTTTTCTTACAAACGCCTGTTCTGCCTCCCGGATCCCGTTCTTAAGTTCGTCTTTTCGGATATCAAGTTCTTCAGGACTATTGTACTTGTCCTCTACGGAGTGCAGTAACCTGCGGGATTCCTCTGCTCTATCGGCTTTCATGCGGCAACGCCCTTTTTGAAATCTTACGGCGGAGTGAAAATCCCCAGATCGCCTTCGTACGGGAAAGCTCGGAAAGGTGGCTGATGCCCAGCCATTCTATCATGATCGAATTCCCCTTTCTCAAATGGTGTGTGGATGCTTTATGTTAGTCTGTATCATCCGGCGGTGAAAGGAAAACAACGAAAAGGGAAACGAGGGAAGGAAATCCATGAACGAGTCTAAGCAGCTGAGCGCCGGTGCGGCGATGGTCGACATATCCCCTCCGGCCGGGACGCATCTGGCGGGCAGCGGAGCGGGCGACCACCGTCCGACTAAGGCCGTGTTGGATCCACTCTTCGCCAAATCCATCGTCTTCGAGGCGGCCGGCCGACGCGTCTGCCTGGTCATCCTGGATCTCACGATTGTCACGAGCGAATACTCGGACCGGATTCGTGCGGCGATCTGCGAGCAAACGGGCATTGAACAAGACGCGATCATGGTCCAGGCGACTCAAACGCATTCCGCCCCGAGCATGGGGTACTTCATGCTGGATCCAGATTTTCCGTTGGAGACCAGCGATGAGACGGAGTATCTGCGCGGGGCCGAGCACGCCTACGGCGACCGGGCCGCAGACGCCGCGGTGGAGGCCGCGGTCGAGGCGGCGGGCAGGCTGCAACCCGCGCGCATCGGTCTGGGCCGCGGCGTGTCGGGCGACCTGGCTTTCAACCGGCGCGGGATACGCAGGGACGGCACCATTTTGATGCCCAGGCCGCTGGGCCGGGATCAGCAACCCTTCGGCATCTCGGACGTATGTTACCTGGAAGGCCCGATGGACCCGGAGGTAGGCGTGTGCTGCGTCCAGGATATGAATATGAAACCGCTGGCCTTTCTCCTGCACTACACCTGCCACCCGGTCAATGCATATGGAAACAGCGACACCTTCCTGGACGCTTCGGCGGATTGGCCCGGCGCCTGGTCCCGGGAGATGCAGCAGGCGTTCGGTCCCGATGCCGTGCCGCTGGTCGTCAACGGCTGTTGCGGCAACATCAACCCCTGGCACCCTTTCGACTCCGATTTCCGGCCGGACCACCAGCGGATGGGACGTGGATTATCCTGCCTGAGCGAACGAATCGTGCGCGACATGACGTTCACCGGCGAGGCAGCGCTGGATACGAGGATCGAAAAGATCGCCCTGCCCTTTCGCGAGATACCGGACGATCGCCTGCGCGAAGTCGCCGCGATACTCGACGAGCATCCGGAGCCGCCGCGCGAAGCGGACGGGCAGGTTGAACCGCGCTGGTTCCGGGCGGCATCGACCCGCAGCGTCGAACTATGCCGGCGACGGGACGGCGAGTTCAGCTATGAGATCCAGGCCTTTCACATCGGAGATCTCTGCATCGTTGGCCTCCCCGGGGAGCCTTTCGTGGAAGGACAGCTGGCGCTCAAATTAAACTCGGCGGCGCCCTATCTCTTCCCAGCCCACCTCACGACACACTATGTCGGCTACCTCCCCACGCGGGAGGCCTATTCCCGCGGTGGACACGAGGCCAACGAGGATGTTACCTACTGGGCCAAGCTCGCTCCCGGCTGCCTTGAAACCGTGATCGAGCGAGCGCGGGGCCTGATACACGAGTTGTTTGTATAGTTGTTGGGAGGGTAATACACTGCGTCATCGCAATACCGTGTTGCCACGCCATCGCGTCGTTTCCGCATTGCCGCGTCATTGCGTTACCGAGTTACTGTGTTACCGCGCTACCGCGGGACGTCCAGGACGTAGCGCGCCAGCGGGGACAGGCGTTGGGCAGTGTCGGGCTGCAAGTACTCCCGTTGATTGGTCTGTTGCGGGTGCTCACGGGCTATGAAGGCGCAGTGCAGGGCGCGACGAGAGGCGTCGCTTCGGTTGATATACGAACTGTGCCATAGGCCGCCGTTGAATACGGCAACCGAACCCGCGCGGCCCGTCAGGTATACCTGGTCCGGGTGATCCGCCATGCGATCGGTTACGTGGTCGGTAACCCTGCCGGGTTTAAGGTGGCTGCCGGGCACGCAACGCGTCGCACCGTTGGTCTGGGTGAAATCGTCGAGCATCCACATGGAGTTGACGACGTGGTACGGTCCTCCGGGTGTGGCGGGTTGCCCCCAATCGGCGTGCAGCACCTGCAGGCCGCTGCCGGGCAAGGGATCGTGCCCGTTCAGCGAATGCAGCTTGAACGGCCGCTGCAGGATTTGATAGACCGCCGTCAAGAGCTCAGGCTGAAGGTAGACCGCGTCGAATACCGATCCCTTGTTGACCAGATCGGCCAGGCGGCGGACGCCTTCCATCTGGGCGACCTCCACGCCGGCTTTGTCGCCCTCGCGGTCAAATACCGTATCGAATGCCTGGCGCAACCCGGCCAGCCATTCCGGCGGAATGATCTCCTCCAGCACGATGAATCCGTCTGTGTCCAGCGCACTTCGCTGCGCGGGCGTCAGCGGTCGGGGCGTGAACCCCCGTTTCAAAAGCTCGTTGTCCAGGTTGTATTCCCCTTGTGACCTTCGCCGGGCTGTCAGGCGCGTCCCCTGTTCATCTCCACCTGGTTCCGGAAGCGTCCCGACCCACCGTTCAGACAGGTCCCACAGCCGTTTCGAAGCGTCCGCGTCAAGACTGTCGGCACTCGGCTCCGATATGGCGCAGCGCTCGTAGTACCTGCCCCCTTGCAGCGGCCGCCGGCTGGCGCACATGACAATGGTCTGCGCTCCCGCTGCCGGAGACAGCAGGAAAAGGGAGGTCAACGCGGAACTGACTCGATGCAGGGCCTTGCCTGTCCTGCCCCCAAACGCCTGCGGCAGGGTCAGGTTGGTCATGACGACGCCCGGGTGCAGGGCTACCGCGCGTAGGTTGTGCGATTCGGCATATCGCCTATCGAGCTCGAAGGCCATGTGAATCATCGCCAGTTTCGACTTTCCGTACGCATCCCAGGAGTGGTGAAGCGGCTTATCGTTGAACAGGTCCTCGTTCCCGACCCGGTCGTGCAAGCCGGAGGACACGTTGACGACCCGGGCATCGCCGCTTTCGAGTCCGGCCCGTTGCAGGAGTGGAAGCAGCGTACTGGTGAGGTGAAAAGTGCCGAGATAATTGGTCCGCCAGTGGACTTCGAAACCGTCGCTGTCTATCGGCAGTTTCTTTCGAGGACCCAAGGTCTTTTTGTGAATGCCCGCGTTGTTGACCAGCACGTGGAGTGTTCCCTCGTATCTGTCGTGATACCACGCGGTGAAGGCGTTTACGCTTTCCGGATCGCTGAGATCCAGCCTGTGCGCCGTGAGATTGCGCTCATCGGCGCCGCGCCTGCTCAAGTCACCCTTCAGCGCCGCTTCCATACGGGGCACATTGCGCATGCAGGTCGCCACGACTTTTGCCCCCCAGCCTGCGAGGATCCGCGTGGTTTCGTAACCGAGTGAACCAGGCGATGCACCGGTTACGATCACGTGGCGTCCCGTCATATCGACGGGCTCCGCCATGGGTTTACTGATGAAGAGCCGCCCAAGGTGCTTTAAGGTTTTGGTAATGGAATCGGGCATGTCCGGGTCGAGGGTCAGCGAGGTTTCCTGGATTGCGTCATCAGGAGCGGCTGGGCTAGTCACGCCGGGCCGGTCACGCCCGAGGCGCTTTCGTCGTCTTTCGAGGCCTATCGCGGTTCCCGCTTGACCACGTCCAAGTCCCACTCCGTCCAGTAGTACTTCACTGGATCGTCCGCATCCCACCGGCTGTAGATCTCTTCCCACGTCAGCCAGTTCATGTGAGGCTGGAGCGAATCCTCGCGGACCGTGTGGCTTCTCGGCTGGTACCGGTAGTCGGCCGACAGCCGGAGGCGGTCCGCCGTCTCGTTGTCCCGGCCCTGGTGGATCGTCAGGCTGTGCAGGACGATGACGTCGCCGCAGGCATAGTCGCCGCCGACCCAGGCGGAATCGTCTTCGACGGGAACCTGCCTGCCGCCCGGCCCCACGCCTTCGGACGTCTCCAGCATGCCGCGCCGGTGCGAGCCGCGGTTGACGGCGAGTCCGCCGAGTTCCTCGGGACAGTCGCCCAGGGGAATCCAGGCCGTCCAGGTCTCGTCGGAACCCCCGATGAAGTAGTTGTCCTGGTGCGGCGGGGTCGAATGGGTGTTCAGATCGGGAAACACGAGCCGGCATATGTTCCGGCTGTGGGCCAGTACCGGTTCGCCGAACAGCACTTCGAACATGCCGATCAGCGCTGGGTCGAGCGCCAGCGCGTGGAAGTCGCGAATGCACAGGACATCGTTGTAGAAACCTTGCCAGCGCGGGTCGTCGCTTTCGAACACGCGCGTATCCGGATGGGCGACACCGTCCATGGGGTCCGCACCGGGCGCAAGCCATCCGTGGTCGCGACATATGGCGAGGATCTGCCGCCGGACATCGATAACGCGCACGGGATCGAGCAGACCGCGGAAGTAAAGGCAACCATGCTCCTCGGCCTGACGGCGGAGTTCAGCCGGGTCAGCCAGCAAATCCGTCGCGTCTTCCAGCGCGTGGATCTGTTTCATGTCGACCATCGCCATACGGAGATTCCTTTCCTGTTCTTTGACGGGCTACGGATCTGTGTAGATTGTCCTTGAAACGGTCAATTTACACCGCTTTCTTCCCAATGTAAATACAGGTGTTCTGGAGTGGCCTCGAGAACAGCATTGCGGAATCGGTCACTGTCATTTAATCGGCGGACGGCCCATCTATTCGGAATCCCACCTTTTGCGGACAAAGCCCTATCACATTGGGCTCGGTCCAATACCCATATGAACGCTGAATCCCACCCCACAGACAGCAACACGCCTGGCGAGCCGGCGACGCAGGACTTTGTCTCACTTCCCGGCAGACAACTGGCCTGGACGGTGTCGGGCTTCATGCTGGCCATGTTCCTGTCCATATTGAACCAGACTTCCCTGACCACGGCCATGCCCCGTATCATAGCCGAGTTGGGCGGGTTCGACCGTTATGCCTGGGCGTCCTCGGCGTATCTGCTGGCGGCAGCTATTTCGGCACTTATCGCAGGCCGGTTTTCGGACCTAATCGGGCGCAAGTTTTTACTCATACTGGGCTTGAGCATTTTCATGCTGGGTTCTTTGCTCGCCGGCATGAGCGGTTCCATGACTCAGCTCATAGCTTACAGGGGCATGCAGGGTCTTGGCGGCGGGATCATCGTGGTCAGTTGTTTCGTGGTGATCATTGATCTTTTCCCCCTCGAGAAAAGAGGAAGATTCCAGGGACTCGCCGCCCTGGTGTTCGTGATGGCCGCAGTAATGGGACCGCCTCTGGGAGGTTTCATCACCGACGTGCTGTCGTGGAACTGGGTACTGCTGATCAACATCCCCGCCGGATCTTTGATCCTGTTGCTCGCCATGAAGCTCAAGTACCCGCGCCCGGACCCGAGCCGGAACGCCACGAGTCCGGATTACCTCGGCATACATCGAAACCGGACGGTGGCCGCCTCCGCCGCCCTGAACTTTCTGGCCGGATTCGGCCTCTATGGCGCCGCGCTTTTCGCCCCGCTATTCCTGCAGGTGGTACTGGGCACGACGGCTACCGGAAGCGGCGGCGTGTTGATGCCCATGGTGCTTGGCATCGTATTCGGCGGAATCCTGTCGGGACTGATCCTCTCAATGACAAAAGCAGGTTACCGGACGAACGCGGTGCTGAGCGCGGTTGCCCTGTCGGTTGGCATGTACCTGGTGGCGACCCTGGATCAGGAAGCGGGACTGGGGCGGGTCATGGCGTTCCTGGCCGTCGCGGGACTCGGCATTGGTGGCGCACTCGCCACGGCCAATGTGGCCGTTCGGCATTTCGTACCCCACACCATGCAGACCATCACCGCCTCCACGATTCAGTTCTACAGATTCCTGAGCGGTGCGTTGGGCCTGGCCTTCCTGGGTTCGGTATTAAATCTGAGGTTTTCTGCCCGGTTGGATGGCATGATGCCGGAAGCGCTGAGGAACGCTTTCGACCCGGACTTTCTCGGCCGGATCAAACAGAATCTGCGGATCCTGGTCGATCCAGAAGCCGCCAGAGACCTGGCGGCGGATGCCGCGGGAATGGGGGTTGACGGCGCAGGGATAGCTGAACAGCTGATTGTCCTGCTCGACGCCGCGCTTGTCGGAGCCGTACAAGACGTGTTCATGGTCGGCATGGCGGTGACGACTCTTGCCATACTGGCCGGACTGTTTCTGAAGAACAAGCACGACGGTACAAACACCTGATGTTCGAAGCGTTCACTAACGGGACGACCTGATACCGCGATCGGTAATAAAGTCCCTATACCGTGCAAACGCCGCGTTGACTTCTTCCGAGGTAAGGCCGTAGTCGCCCAGGTCGTAGCGGTGCCGCTTCTCTCCCCTGCGCCGCTGTGCCTGCCTTTCCCGCCAGTCTTCCATGGCTTTGATGTTCGCCTCCTCCAACTGCCAGCCAAAGTGCTCATAAATACGGCCCAAAGTTGCCATTGGGTCCTCGATCAGATCGACGTAGTTGACATCCATCCAGCGGTGTTCCAGTTCGGGATGGGTCTCCCGGAAGTGCACGGCCCGGTCCATCATGCCGCTCATTAAAGCCAACTGCTCGGCACCGAAGGTGTCTCGCGGCTGGGGCTCATAGACAAGCGAATGCGCCCTTTCGACAAAACTGTTCCAGGAACCCATGAATTGCGCAGGTTCGCGATGGGTCTGAATAAACAGGGCATCGGGATAAGTCTCGACGAGCGTCTCCAGTTCCATGAGATGAAAGGGCATCTTGAACAGCCACTGCGGCTGGTGTTCAGGCTGTCGCTGCCGATTCTGCCAGGTGATGTTCTGCATGATTCGGCGGTGGTGGGCGTAGGCATGCCGTGAACCGGTGGCCGCCAGCCAACGTCCGAATGCCGGTATACGGAATCGAACGATAAGGGTCCACGACCCGAAGGCCATACTCAGGATAGGGAAATCCTCCGACGGTTCGTCCACGTCGAAATCGTGAACACCCTCGAAAAGTTTGAGGCCATCGGAAGAGTTGAGCAGATCCTCGACCCACACTCGACGGGGGTCGTCCGGGGTGTAACCTATCGTGGCATATTCTTCCTTTGACAGGCGTGGCGCAGTGTACTCGTAGCCCCGCAGGGCCCAGAACCGTTGGTCGCGGGACATGAGGCGGTGCAGGTAGGTCGTGCCGGTACGATTGATCCCGACGATGAAGACCGGCTTGATGATCTCCTCCCGTTCGATCTCCGGATAGCGTTGCCGTTCGCGGGCGAATCCAGCGTTGATAATCAGCAGGCGGCTCAGGTCGAAGACGATATCAACGATCTTGTTTTCCGATAGTTCGGCATCGGATTCCTTAAAAGCCTGAACCAATTGTTGCAGGTTCTGACGCATCCACCTGGGATAGGTCTGTTCGAAAGAGATGTTTTCTTCTTCGGCGTAGCGCTCGGCCCGGGCGATCAGGCAGTCGAAGTCCAAACGGCCGTGCGACGCCGGATACGGCCAGTGGTGCCGATTGTCCTGACCCATTTGGTAGGAGCGCCTGAGTTTGGTCAACACGCCCGTCCACTTGATCGGGAGCGGACAGTCCTCGCGGAAGGCACGGTCGCAAATGGGCAGCCTGTTATCCGGTTTTACCTTGCTGAACCAGTGTTTTCCGAAATGATCGAGCACCGCCCAGCGTCCGTGCAGCGGTGAGTTTTCGCCGCGAGCCTGGCAGGCACGCTTGAAGGAATCATAGGGCACTTCAGGGAAATAAACTCCGAAATCCGCGAGCTCGAGCTCGTAGTAATCGAGCTGCGGGTTGCAGCAGTGGTAGAGGGTGTAACGCCGTTCGGGATTCAGGGAGATTGCCGTACAGGCTTCACTCAATGTATCGACCGCCTCATGGTTGGAACGGAAAGTGAACCCTTCCGGCATGGTTTCGCAATCGATTACCGCGGCCAGGATCTGCATGGTAAGGTCGTTCGGTTGGATGTATCCCGTAGTGGACACGGCCGTTTGCGGAAGCCGGAAAACAGCCAACGGCATGCCGGCCTGTTGGGCGAACAACAGGACCTGTTCGGCAGTCAGTTTGCTCCAGGGGTAACCGAGCAGACCAATCGGGTACGTTTTCTTCATGCTGGCCAGGTCCGGCTGCATTTGGTGGTCGATTCCACTGTGCCTGAACTCATTGGCGAAGGCAAAGAAATACTGAGGGAAAATGGCCATGGTCGAGGCATAGAACAGGTGCTTGAAGCGTTGGCGCAAACACAGTTCGAGCACATTGTGCAGGCTGAGCGTATTGAGCTTGCGTATGGCGCTATAGGAAGTAGCGAGAGTTATGTCGGCCGCAAAGTGATAGACTGCGTCGATCCGCTGGCAGAGATCGTTGAATGCTGCGTCGTTCAGGCCGAATCTTACCTGGCCGATGTCGCCGACCACAATGCGAATGCGGGATGCGAATTCCTCGTCCCAGATTTCAGCATGCCGCAGCGCTTCACGCAAGCGCTCCAACCCGTGCTCCGCATCGTCGGCCCGGATGACGCAGTGCACGAGCAGATCGGCATGCTGCCACAACAGGTCACGGAGGAGGAAACGACCGATAAAACCGGTCGCTCCGGTCAACAGAACTTCTTGAAAATCAGCCGGCGACACAGGGTCGGCCGGCGGTCCCTGGCTGACAGAGGCATGGACAAACCGGCGCAAGACATTGACGTCTCTCTGACATTGCGCCGGCAGGGTGCCAGTGATAGACTCCACCGTCGTGTCGGCGTTGGTACTTTCGGTCATTTACTCTTTCCTTAGTAATGTGGATATTCGGCGCGACTCTTTACATCCCCGACGAGTGTGTGCGTTGCGCTATCTGTTCATTCACGGAGAACTTGAAGGTCGCCAGCGCAGGCTCGATGCCGTCTCCCGGGTAACGAAAGGCATTGGGTATCGATTGATAGCGATCCTGGACTCGCATAAACAACTCCTGCTTCCGTTCCCTGATTGCTTCCTCTGCCTGAACATGGTGCGTAACCGCTGTTTTGAACCGCTCCAACTCGTTCGTCAGAGACTCCTTGAACTCGTGGACCGTAATCTGCTGACGGGTGACCTTTTCAAAATGGTAGCCCAGGGCGGCCAGGCGGATCGCCTCCGGGAGCATCCGAGGATAGTCCTTGCTGACCCTGGCGATGAACTTGTTGTAGGCGGGGAGTTGCCTGGGAGCAAGTCGCCGACGCAGGCCCATGAGATCCAGAAAGATTGCATTCTTGCTCTTGGGTTTTTGAAGGTGCGGGATGGACGTAAGGTGTTCAAACATCGTCAGGCAACGTTTGAAGTAATTCTCCAGCGTCGGATCGTAGAGGGTAGTGATCACACGACGATATCCCTCAACCAACGTTTTGGGATTCATCTCTGGCTTGAAGTTGAGGCTCATGGCGTCAATTTCGATGGACGCGTCCGACAGGCGATTCTCCCTTTGCAGACGCTTATACAGATCCGTGCCTTTTAAAGCAGCCAACATATAGATCGGTGCCATGGGAATTCCGGCCTCCTGGATAAAGTCGATCTGGGCGTCAAAAACACCTTCGTCATCTTCATCCAGACCCAGGATAAATCCTCCCGTGACCTGCATCCCCTTGCGTTGGATCTTGCGTACGGAACCGAGCAGGTAATCCTCCTGTTTGCCGACGTTCTGCCGTTTCTTCGTCTTGAGCAATGCCTTTGGGTTCGGGGATTCAATACCCAGAAATACCGAATTGAACCCGGCCTCGATCATG
>JAJECR010000357.1 GCA_022821935.1 Candidatus Latescibacterota bacterium | reverse complement strand
CCAGCGCCCGTCTCCGAAACGCCTCGTGGACGGTGGGCGCGCCGCGCCGCAACGCGTCCCGGTCCATGATGTCGTCATGGACGATGGTCCAGGTATGGAATAGTTCTACGGCGACGGCCGCGGGCGTCGCGGTCCGTTCCTCCCCGCCCACGGCACCGCAGGAGAAAAAAAGCACGCAGGGACGAAGGACCTTGCCGGATGCCCTGAGGTAACTGAACACCCCGTCGTGAATGTCCTCCGGAACGAAAAGCACTTTCCGCGGGTCCCGTTCCAGGTAGTCGTGCACCCACTCCTTGCGCTCGGCGAGCGCTTCGAGGAAGGCCTGTTTTTCAAGGGTATTTGTCATATGTAACACCAGGTGGTTCGCGTCGCCGCCGGCACACCGCGATCGCCAGGCGGGGTACCTGAATCAGGGCGAAATCAGAAGGACAGATCGTCGCCCTGGCCGGCCGGTGTTTCCGGTTCGAGGGGCTCGATGACGAACCGGCCGTTCTCCACCCGGACCAGCTTCCGCACGTGTTCGTCCGCCGCATTCAACTGGCGCGTGCAGACCCGGGAGAGTTCGATGCCTTCCTGGAACAGGGCAAGTGACTCATCCAGCGGAAGGTCGCCCTGTTCCATGCGTTCCACGATGTGCTCCAGACGCTTCAGCGCCTCTTCAAAGGTCGGTCCGTCTTTTTCAGTCATTATGGGCATCCAGTGGTCAGTTAGTTTCCGGGCCATTCGATTCGTCGAAGAGATTGAAGGATTCCCCCGTCTCCCCGCGCCGTTTCTCAGTCGGAGCGGCCACGAGCGGTTCCGCCCTGCCGCGAACGTGTTCGACGCGACAGAACGCCTCGCCTTTGCGCAGCCGGACGTTCACCCGGTCGTTAACGCTGAGTTCATCCGCGCTGCGGACGACGCCGCCATCGGACGCGCGGTGGCAGACCGCGTATCCTCGCTCCAGGACCGAGAGGGGGCTGAGGGCCTGGAGCCGGCCGGCCAGTCCACTGACCGTCTGGCCGCGTGTTTCATGGTCGTGGAAGCACCTGTCCGCCAGCCGGCGTGTCAGTTCGTCGGTGAACTGGGCGTACTGTCCGATCTGGTCCACGGGCCGCCTGAGTCCGTAACTGGAGACCAGCGCGGCGACGCGCTGCCTGTGCCGGTCCATGTACGCCGCCATCCCTCCGCAGAGACGCCTCACTACGCCATCCGACCGGTCTTTCAACTCCCGCAGGTCGCGAACGACGATTTCGGCCGCGCCGGACGGTGTGGGGGCCCGGTGGTCGGCCGCGAAGTCCGTCAGGGTATAGTCCGTTTCGTGACCCACGGCCGAAACCACAGGAATGCGGGACTTGAAAACGGCCCGGACCACCGCCTCTTCATTGAATGCCCACAGGTCCTCCACCGATCCGCCGCCCCGGCCGACGATCAACACGTCCACCTCGCCGTAGTCATTCATCTCTTCAATGGCGGCCGCGATTTCGGCCGCGGCGCCTTCGCCCTGCACGGGCGCCGGTCTCAGAATGATCGAGACCCATGGCGCGCGTCTGCGCAGCACCTGAATGATATCCCGGATCGCCGCGCCGGAGCCCGAAGTGACAACGCCCACGCGCTCCGGGAAGGACGGCAGCGGTTTCTTGTGCTCCTCCCGGAAAAGGCCCTCTTGCTCGAGCCGGGCTTTCAGGCGCTCGAAGGCCGCCTGGAGCGCGCCTGCGCCGACGGGCTTCAGCCGCTGGGCAACCAGCTGATACTGCCCCTGAACTTCGTAGACGGAAAGGACGCCCTGGGCCAGTATCTCCATGCCGTCTTCGGGCTCGAAGGTCAGCTTCCGGTTGGCCGATCGCCACATGACGCAACGCAACTGGCTGCGGTCATCCTTCAGGGAGAAGTAGGCATGACCGGATGCGTGCCGTTTGTAGTTGGAGATTTCACCGGACACCGACACATAGGGAAACGCTTCTTCGAGCAGCGTCCTGATCCCGGCGGTCAGTTCGGTAACGGTAAGTATCCCGGTATCGGCATCAGTCCCCACGCCTGGTCTTCCTCCCTGCCTTTGCCGGCAATGCCGCTACCTGGCGAATTCGACCGCGCGGGTCTGCCGGATGACGGTCACCTTGACCTGCCCCGAGTATTCCATCCTGACCTGGATCTTCCTGGCGATTTCCGTGGCGAGCTGTACCGCGCGAAGGTCGTCCACTTCTTCGTGATCTATCATGACCCTGACTTCTTTCCCCGCCTTCATCACGAAGGCCCGGGCAACGCCTTCGAAGGAGCTCACCAGCTTTTCCGTCTCCCGGAGTCTGCGTACGAATTTCTCCAGCGGCTCTCGGAGCGCACCGGGCCTGGACACGGAGAGGACGTCGGCGGTTCTGACCACCACGGCCATGGGGCTGGCCTCTTCCAGGTTTTCGTGGGTAACGCCTATGCAT
This sequence comes from Candidatus Latescibacterota bacterium, assembly GCA_022821935.1. Classification (GTDB taxonomy): domain Bacteria; phylum JAAXHH01; class JAAXHH01; order JAAXHH01; family JAAXHH01; genus JAAXHH01. Next base: position 5,302 of record JAJECR010000357.1, on the reverse strand, counting down.
TCCAGCACTTCGGGCGGTTCGCCATACTTTTCGGCGACCGCTCTTCCCAATGCGCCATGGCCGCCTTCCGGGCCGCCGTCCACGGCCTTGCCGACGTCATGGAGCAGTCCGCAGCGCCTGGCCAGGGTCACGTCCAAATCCAGCTCCTGTGCCATGAGACCTGCCAACTCAGCCACTTCGCGGCTGTGATGCAGCGCGTTCTGCCCGCTCGTCATGCGGTACTTCAACTGTCCGAGCAGCATGGCCAACTCGGGACGGACGCCGGTAACGCCCAGGTCGAAGAGCACCTGGTCGCCCGTGTCCTGGATCAGGTCGTTGATTTCTTCTTGTGTCTTGGAGACAACCTGCTCGATGAACCCGGGATGAATCCGGCCGTCCTCGATCAGCTTCTCCATGGAGAGCTTCGCGATTTCGCGGCGCATGGGATTGAAGCCGGAGAGGACGACGGCATTGGGCGTGTCGTCGACGATGACATCGATCCCCGTCGACATTTCGAACGCCTGGATGTTGCGTCCGTCGCGCCCGATGATGCGGCCTTTCATTTCATTGTCGGGCAGCGATATGACCGATGTCGTCGTTTCCGTCACGTGATCCAGCGTGTACTTCTGCATCGCGTGCGTGATGATTTCCCGGGCTTCGATCTCCGCGTTCTGGCGGGCTTCTTCGATGATGCTGCGGGCCTGCTGGCCGGCTTCTGCGCGTATCCGGGCCTCGATGTTGCTGAGCAGCGACCGCCTCGCTTCTTCCGTCGACATGCCCGCTGACTGCTCGAGCCGTTCGGTCTGCTGCCTGATCAGTTGTTCCAGCCGCACTTCTTCTTCCGTCAGTTTCTCGTCCCGCTCCTGCAGCGACTGGAGCTGTTTCTGTATGCCCCTTTCCCGCTTGGCCACGAAGTCGGCCTTGCGCTCTATATTCTGTTCCCTGATCGAGATCCGCTTCTCGGACCGGTGGAATTCCTGGCGGGCCTTGTTACTCTCGCGTTCGAATTTGGCCTTGGCCTGATACGATTCCTCCTCCATTTCGATCCTGGCCGTATTTTTTATCGTATCCGCTTCTTCCACCGCCTCAGCAAGGATGCTCTCTGCCAAGCGCTCCGCGCTGTCGGTCTTACGTTTTTCGACACGCTTTCGAATGTACCATCCGAGGAGAAACATGATCAGGGCGGTGCCGGCGTAGAGACTGATCGTCACAAGCATAGTGGCAGCCACCTTCTTCAATTGTGATATTCAATCCGGACATGGTTCTTTCCTCAACAAGACCGGTCATGGCTTTCATGCTCGTCATCCTGTTCAGGAATCGAGCTTTCCAGCAATTCGTCCAAGCGCCGGATCAGGTCCGCGATCCGATTGTCATGCATGGACTCCGATACGACCTGTTCCTGCCGTTTTTCACGTTCCTTGTGCAACTCGTCGGCAATCCTTATCGCCGTAAGGACCGCGACGCTGGTGAGGGACTGCATGGTCACGCTGACGGGCACCTCGCGCATGCGTTCGTCCACGTAGGCCGCGATCCGCTGAATGTACTCGGCTTCCTCCTCCGCCTGTATGGGATACTCGGTCCCGCAGATGTTTACACGAACGGTGACTTTTTCGTCATCCATAATGTGTTCATCCCGTAAACAGCCGATGCCAGATCGTACGCGATACGAAGGAGTCTTCCGGGTCCATGGGCTCCTGTGGAATCCTTTAGGCCCCGGTTCCGCGGCCGGTACGAGTTCGACGCGCCGTCGCGGTGCGGGTACTGGATGCCGGGAGCCGGCGATTCACGGCCGGCCGGGGACGCAGGCCGGACACCGTGAATGACGGAAGAACAGGGGACTGGTTCTTACTCGATGACGTCGAGACGAGACAGCATGGTGTCTATGCGTGCCTTGATGTCGTCCTGCTTGACGCGCAACTCCTGATTTTCCTGTTCCAGTTCCTCTTTAGTGGAAACCGACTGCTCCTGGACGCGCTGCAGTTCCTGAACCTGTGACTCCAGGTTCTGGTTCTGGCTCCGCAGGCCGGCGTTTTCGTCCTTCAGTCGCTGGATCAGGTCAATCATCGTTTCTATACGGCCCAACAGCAACTCTATGGATTGCTCTTGCATAAATCCCTCCGCAGGAGTGGTTCCTGCGCGCCCGGCGACGCTAGGAGCGAAGCTCCGCCCCGTACCTGTTTACAAGCCGGCGCAGCACTTCGTCCTGAAGCCGCGTTACTTCGGCGTCCGTCAGCGTCCGTTCGCCGGACCGGAATCGCATGGCGTACGCCATGCTTTTGCGGTTGGCGGCTATCTGTTCTCCACGATATACGTCGAACAGTTCGACGGCTTCCAGCAAATCGCCACTACACGCGCGAATCTCTTCCAGTATGTCCCGATGAGAAACTTCGTCGGGCACGACAACAGCCAGATCTCTTTCGACCGCGGGGTACTTGGGAGGCGAATGGTAGGTCCTTCGTTCAGACGCGCGTCCAAAGAGGACTCCGCAGTCGACCACGCCCATCCAGACGGGCTCCCGGATTTCGTACCGGTCGAGAACCTGGTGCGAGACCGCGCCGAAACGGCCGATCCGCACACCGTCCGCGAGCAGTTCGCCGGTCCGGTTCCCGTCGAAGAGCGGGTCGTCATTATCATACGGGACGGTTTCGACCCTGTCAAGTCCTAACCGCCCGGGCAACGCTTCCGCCAGCCCCTTCAAATCGAAGAAGTCGAAGGCCTCCGGCGGCCCGTCCCAGTGCGGGCTGTGGCGCTGCCCCGTGACGGCGAAGCCAAGGTGTTCGGGTTCATCGGGAAGGCCGTCGGGCTTCGGCCAGAACACCCTTCCGACTTCGAATATCCGGATGTCTCGCACCTTGCGGTTGGCGTTCCAGCGAACGACGCTCAACATGGAGGCCGCGAGACTCGTGCGCATGGCGGACAGCTCGGGACTCAGGGGGTTATCGATCAGCACGCTGGACCGGGAAGGATCTATGAGTTCGTTCCGGTCCGGGTGTACGAAACTGTGGGTCACCACCTCGGTAAAACCAAAGCCGGCCATCGCGTCGCGCAGGCGCCGCCGGACATCCTGCAGGGCGCGTCGCGCCTGCGCCCTCTGCCGGGCTTCTTCCGACTCTTCGTGACGCGGTGCGGAAGGAACCGGTTCGATCCGGTCGTATCCGTAGAGCCGCGCGACCTCCTCGATCAAATCCACTTCGCGGGTTATGTCCCGCCTGAAGGAAGGCACCCCGACCTCGAGATCCGCTCCGGCGGTCCCCATGGGCTGCACATCGAACCGGAGTTTACGCAGTATCGAGGCGATTTCGTCCCGGTCGAGTCCGGTTCCGAGCAACCCGTTTACGCTGTCCGTCCGCAGCCGGATCACCGGGTCGGGTCCAGCCGGAGTCCGGACGTCGATCATGCCCGCGGCCACGCCGCCGCCGGATACCTCGGCGATCAACGCCGCGGCCCTGCTGACGGCCTCTCCCTGCAGTTCCGGATCCATGCCGCGCTCGAACCGCCGGGACGCGTCCGTCTGAAGCTGAAGCGCCTTCGAGCCCCGGCGCACCCGGACCGCGTCGAAGCAGGCGCCTTCCAGGAACACCCGGGCCGTATCGGCCGTGATCTCGGTATTCAGCCCGCCCATGACGCCGCCGACCCCGATACCCCGTTCATGATCGGCGATCATCAATACTTCCTGGTCGAGGGTCCGGTCGACCCCGTCAAGCGTGGTGAATGGCTCCTGCGGCAAGGCGCGCCGGACGATGATACCCTGGCCCGCCAACCGGTCCAGGTCGTAGGCATGCAGCGGCTGGCCCATTTCAAGCATGACGTAGTTCGTCACGTCGACGACGTTGCTGATGGACCGGATGCCGGCGGCTTCGATCCGTCTTTTCAGCCAGTCGGGCGAAGGACCGATCCGGACGCCCGTGATCACACGGCCCACGAAACGGGGACAGTCATCGGGGGCGTCGACGCGGACACTGGCGAGGGATTCGGCGGGAGGGGCCGATTCATCGACGCCGGTGGACGGCATGCGCAGTTCACCGCCCGTGAGGGCCGTGATTTCCCGCGCTACGCCCACGATGGAGAGGCAATCCGGACGGTTGGTCCCGACGTCGACGCTAAGGACGGTCTCCGGTTCGCCCAGCACCGACTTCAGCGGCAGGCCGGGTTCGGTACCGTCGTCCAGCACCATGATGCCGTCGTGATCGTCGGACAGGTTGAGTTCGGCTTCGGAGCAGATCATTCCGAAGGATTCCACGCCGCGGATCTTGGCTTTCTTTATCTTCATGCCGCCGGGCAGCGCCGCTCCGGTCCGCGCCACGGGCACCTTCTGGCCGGCGGCCACGTTCGGCGCTCCGCATATGATCTGGAGGGTCTCCGTGCCCACGTCCACCGTGCAGAGAGAAAGCCGGTCGGCGTTTGGATGGCGTTCCACGCGCACCACGTGCCCGGTGACGAACCCCTCGAAATCGCTTCCGACCGTCTCGACGGCATCGACTTCCAGGCCCGTCATGATCAGCCGTTCCACCAGTTCTTCGACAGGCCAGGGGATGTCGCAGTAAGCACGCAGCCACGAAAGGGGGATTTTGATCACCATGAAAAGCCTGGCTCCTTCCCGGACGAACCGTCCTAAGGCCGCTCGAGCAGACGCAGGTCGTTTTCGAGGAACATGTGAATGCTCTCGATACCGTACTTGAACATGGCGAGCCGGTCCAGCCCCATGCCGAAGGCGTAGCCCGTGTACACCTCCGGATCGTAGTCCACGAATCCGAATACGGCCGGGTCCACCATGCCCGCGCCGGAGATCTCCAACCACCCCGTGTTCTTGCAGATCCTGCAACCGCGGCCGCCGCACGCGACGCACGAGAAATCATACTGCACGCTGGGCTCGGTAAAGGGAAAGAAATCGGGGATGAAACGCACCTTCACCCGTTCGCCGAACAACCGCCGGGCGAAATGGGTCATATCGCCCTTGAGCTGGGCCATCGTAACCCCCCGGTCCACATACAGTCCCTCGCATTGATGAAAGGTGAAGGCGTGGGAGGCGTCAGGGTTCTCGTGGCGGTAGGTGCGTCCCGGCGCGACCACCCGCACCGGGGGCTGCTGCTTTTCCATGACCCGGACCTGTACCGGGGAGGTATGGGTCCGGAGCACGATGTCGCTGCCCAGGTAGAAGGTGTCCTGCGTATCCCGCGCCGGGTGATCCTGCGGGATGTTCAGCGCTTCGAAGTTGTAATAGTCCCATTCCACTTCGGGACCGTCCACCACGGAGAAGCCCATTTCCTGGAAGATCTCGGAAACCTCTTCCCGGATCAGGGTCAGGGGGTGCTTGCTTCCCAGG
>JAJECR010000382.1 GCA_022821935.1 Candidatus Latescibacterota bacterium | reverse complement strand
GTCGCCGTCGTTGTCCACGTCGCCGAAAGCCGCGCCCCGGTGCACGCGTTCCACCTGGAACGGCGGGCCGGCGCGGTCGCTGATATCGGTGAAGTGGCCATCTCCTTCGTTCCGGAACAACTGATTGGTCTGCGCGTAAGTAATCGTGGGATCAAACAGGGAGATATTGTCGATTACATGGCCGTTCGCCGCGAAGATATCCAGCAAGCCATCGTGATCGAAATCCTCGAAGGCCGTTCCAAAACCCAGGAAAAGGAGCGTAGGGTTGCCTACGCCCGCGCCGAAAGTGGTTTCGGTGAACGTACCGTTCCCGTTGTTCCGGTGCAGCGAGTTGGGTTCCAGGGAGAAATTGGTCACGTGGATATCCGGCGACCCGTTCCGGTCGTAGTCTCCGAAATCCACGCCCATGCCCGCCCGGGCGACGCCGTCCTCGCCATAAGCCACGCCCGCCAGCAGGGCCTGGTCCGTAAACGTGCCGTCGCCATTGTTCCGGTACAGGAAATCCGGCGTCAGGTCGTTGGCCACGAATATATCCGTCCATCCGTCTCCGTCGTAGTCGCCTCCCACGACCCCGAGGCCCTTTCCCTCCGGATTCGCGATACCCGCCGCCACAGAAACATCTGAAAAGGTCCCGTCACCATTGTTCCGGTACAGCAGATCGGCCACCCCCTCGTAGATATCGGGCCCGCAATAGGACTGGACGCCGTCCCGGGAACATCGCTTGTTGGCCTCGAAATCGAACTCGACATACACGCACACGTACAGGTCCAGGTTTCCGTCCCGGTCGTAGTCCAGGAACGCCGCGCTGGTCGAGAACGTGGGATTTCGGGGTACCGACAATCCCGCCCGGCCGGTCACGTCCCGGAAAGTCCCGTCCCCCTCGTTTCGGTAGAGGACATTCTCCCCGTAGTTCGTGACGAACAGGTCGTCGTCGCCGTCGTTGTCGTAATCCGCGACGGCCATACCCATCCCGTACCCGCCCGCGTTGCCCACGCCGGCCTGATCGGTTACGTCCGTGAAGGATCCGTCGCCCTCGTTACGATAGAGGACGCTGGACAGGGGCCGATCCGGCTCAAAACCCGGGATGGCCGTGCCGTTGAGCAGATAGATGTCGAGGTTTCCATCCCTGTCGTAGTCGATGAATCCACCACCGGACGCGACCGTTTCGAGGAAGTAGTACCGGCCCGATTTGCCGTTGGCATGGCGGAAGGAGATGCCGGCGGAAGGCGCGATGTCCGTGAACTGAACGACCGGCCGGACCGCTTCCGGCTCATTGGCGGAACGGCCGCAGGAAAGGAGAATAGGGGAAAAGAGGACAAGGGGCAGGAGGAGAAGTACCGCAACCCGGGGGCGTGGGGACGCCGGAACCCGGCATATAGCATGCATGAGACTACCGATCCTCCAGCGTCCATGCGCCCGACCGGCGCCTGAGTCAACGGCGTTTTCTTATAAGTACCACGGCCATGGCCACCAGGACGAGGACACCCAGGCTGATTCCGGTGACAAGAAAACCCGATACCGGTTCCCTGATCAGGGGAACCTCGAAGGCTGCGCGGGCGTACTTGCCGCCGCCCAGCGCGAATTCAACGGAGGCATTGTGTATGCCCGGTACGCGGCGCGTCCACAATATCGGCCTGTCTATGGCCTCGCCGACGGTATCGTGGTAGTGCGTGAACATGTTCCCGTCCGGGTCCTCTATGCTGAGCCGGATGACGCCGGGATAGTAAGTGCCCGTGCCTTTCAGCTGCGCGTAAACAACAAACCGGGCATCGCCTCCAAGATCGTATGCCTTGAACGTCAGCGTATAGGCCGATTCCATTTCCAGGAAGACATCGACCACGGCCTGTTCCGAGTAGGTATAACCGACAAACGTACCGCCGGCCACATGGTCTTCGTCAGGCACCGTGCCGCAGCATATAAAGACGGCAGTCGTTAAGAGTATTGCGAAACGTCCTTGCACCGACTCAACTCCTCGGGAAAAGAAATCCTATACCTGACGATACGGCCCGCTTCCAATTCCACGAAGTAGATGCGACCCTGGCGATCCACATGCATGGGAACGCCGTTTACGTCCAACTTCGCTGTCATCTCCCACTTTCCTTCCGACGTATAGAAATCGTACCACCGATCCAGCTTCGTCATCTTGAGTTGAGGCATGCCCATCGCGTTAAGGCCTATCTGTTCGAACTCCTGATACTCTATGGCGTTCATGACACGGCCTTCGGGCAACAAGGCCAATCCACCTGAAATACCCACTGGAGGAGGGCCCAATACGCCGGCCCCCCAGCGCCCCATTGGAACCACTTTGAAAGGCGTAATTCGATGGAACTCCAATTCCAGCCCGTTTACGCGATCAAACTTCCGTATCCAGTAGGGGTGCTTCGATGAAACAAAGACATACCCGTCCTCTGTTGTTTCCATGGCCGCGTCTGAATAAGCGATGAACTGATCGAAAGTCCCTATACGGCGCAGATCCTCACCAGGGTTATAGAATTTATCTAAAGGATTGCCGGATGGACTGAATTTGTAGATCAACTCATGCTGTGTAATGACGAAGATGAGTACATTGCCCTCGGCGTCGATGCGTATGCGGCGGGGCTTGGTCACCTGCGTGTTCCAGATGTCCGCGAAAGTAAAATCCGGATTCAACACCGTTACCCGGTCGAGTTCGCTGTCCAGCACATAGAGTTTCTGGTCGTCATCCAGCACCATATCCACCGGCACCGAGAACTGAAGGGGGCCAACCCCTTCCGATCCGACGGAGGCCAGTAAACTGCCGTCGTCCGAGAATTTGAGAATCCGTTTCTGCACCGCATCGGCGATGTAGATGTTGTCATCCCTGTCCGTAGTCACTCCAAAGACCGAAGAGAAGGTCCCTTCAGATCGACCGTCTATCACCATGTCTTCAATCAGATTCACGTCGGCCGTCTGATCGGGCGGATGTCTGATCGGCGCGTCGCTGATTACCCGGGAAACACCGGCCACAACTTCAATCCTTCCACGCCACTGACCATCCTCGATAGCTTCGCCGCCGCAACCCGATACGAGTGCCGCAACCGCCAGGATCGACAACACTACGTACTGAACCCGCCCCATGAGTCTCTCCTTCTGTTCTATGAACCGCTTCTGTCTTTCTTGATTTCTTCCCACTTTTCTAGCAGTTGGGAGTTTTCCGGCTCGATCCGGATCGCTGCCCGCATCGCCTCGTCCGCTGCCCTGTACTCCCCTCTGGCGTTGAGCACAACCGCCTTTGTTTCATAGGAAAGGGAGTTCGGGGCGATCTTCAAGGCCTTGTCGGCCAACTCCAGTGCGCGGTCCAGGTTTTCACCATGCCGGGTATGGAGCCATGCCAGATTCGTGTAGGCATCCACGAAGGTCGAATCCAGCAGGATAGACTGCTGGAAGGCACTGCGGGCTTCCTCAAATTGTCCGAGTTGCAAGTAAGTCACACCCAGGTTGTTGTACGCGTGCACAAAGCCCGGCGAGAGGTCCGTGGCAATCCTGTATTCACTGACCGCCTCCTCATAGCGTCCGATACGCGTCAAGGCCGTAGCCAGGTTGTAATGCGCCTCCGCCATGTGCGGATGCTGCCGTACCAGGTCTTCCGCCTTTTTCACCTCTTCCTGAATGGTCTTGAGCTGCTGAAATCTATCGAGAAACTCAACCGCTTCGCCCTGCCTGCCCAAAGCGTTCAGCGCGTTGCCTAGGGCCAGATATGGCTCGGAATAGAAGGGGTTTGACTTGATGGCGCGATCGAAAGCTTCCAGCGCTTCTTCATGACGTTGCTCAAGGACATAGGCCGCACCGACATTGTACAGCAGGGAAGCCGATTCGGGCTCCAGGGCCAGGGCCTTTTCATAGAAACCTATCGCTCGTTCCGCCTCTCCAATACGCATGTTGCTCAGGCCCAGTCCACTGAGCGCGGCCACCGATGATTCGTCTATGCGCAAAGCATTCTCGTAAGCCTGGATGGCCCGGTCCGGTTTCCCCTCGCTTAAGGCGATAACACCGAGCTGGATGTAAGCTTCTATAAAGCCTGGAGCATACTGTATTGCTTTTCGAAAGGACTCCCTCGCTTCCTCCAGTTTCCTCTGGCCGAACAACACACGGCCCATCGCGTAATGGGCCTCGACGTAACCGGGATCAACTGTCACGGCATTGCCATAGGAAACGGCCGCCTCGCCCAAAGCGCCGAGTTCCTCCTCCGTGAATCCGCGGCTGAACTGAAACAGGGGTTTAGTGGGCTCGAGCGTAGTCGCTTCAACCAGGGACCTGATCGAATCCACCAGCCTGCCGGTAATCTGATAAGCCTTCCCCAGGTTGTAGTGCGCATCAGCCCGTTTGGGATCGAGTTCCACTGTATGGCCGAACTCTTCGATCGCCAATTCGTACTTTTCCTGTCGAGCGTAAAGTAATCCGAGATTAAAATGTGCGTCGCTGTCTTGAGGCCGCAGTTCGAGGACTACCCTGAAGGCCGATTCCGCTGTATCCAGCTTTTCAAGAGACAGGGCGGCAAGCCCCAGGTTAAAGTAGTTATCCGGGTCTTCCCTGTTTTCTTCGATCAGCCTCCGGAAATGCATCACGTCACTATGAAGACGGCTTTCGTCCTCAAGCGTCAGCTGCCTGGGACGTTGAGGTTCCCGGGGAGGATCGTATATGTTCGCGATATTGGGACCGGTATCCGCAAGTAAAGGAATCAATAGAAGAAGAGCGGCAAAGATGATGTTGCGCATAGGTCAAAGTTGAACGGCGAACCGGGTTAAGTCTCAACGTCGGGCCGGAGCCGGAGCAGGAAAGGTCGAAGAACTGCAGTTGCCGGCCAGGCACCTGTCAGTCGAAATAGGAACGGATGCGGGCGAGAAGGGTTGGTCCTTGTGGCGGCGAGGAAGCCTGCGTCTGACTGCGTGGCCTGAGCGTAGTCACGTCGGTAGCGACAGTCATGTCTTTCTGCGTCCACTTCTTAAGGTCCGCGAGCGGTTTAAACGCTCGCCTGTAAATCAAGTCGGTATGGACGTCTACTTGATCGGCGTCAGACGGCATTTCAAACGTATAGACTGAGATATCGTTTTCCCGGGCCTTGATCCGGGTATCCTCGACGATGCGAGTCGCCTGCCAGTCCATAACGTGGGAATTGCCTTTGTCATCACCGAACACGAGGGCGAATCCTTTCCCCGGATACCCCGCGTAATTCCCCTCTTTCAGGTCGCCTTCTCCGCCGTAGACGGGTACCCGCTGGTCCCCGGTGTAACGCAGGGTATCCCCGTTTGCCAGTACCGGCGTTACCAGGAGTAACATGTTCCGTATCGTGATGCCCGATGGAATGTGGTGTCCCGTGTTAACGTTGCGCACGTTGACGGTGACGGTGAGTTCTCCCTGAGACGCCACGGCATCTATGGCCAGGGTGGCGGCGTTCGCAAGCAGCTTCTCCGTCGCACCAGGAAAGTCGTGGGGTTTCACAGTAGACGCGGCCCGGTCCGACACCGGCGTCCAGAACTTATCGGCGTCACCGTCGACGAAGGTGCCCAGGCTGTGACCCAACTCCGGCTTCATGTGACAGTCCTGACATTCGATTCCCATTGCCGAGTAAGGACTTTCCTTCCACTCCCGGTAAGTATCCATGAACGGAAGGCCGTGTTCGTTCTTATGCTGGTGGCAGGCGGAACAGTAGTCACTGCTCTGATACTGGGGGTTGTAGCTGGCGATCATTGGCGAGGTATGTTCGAAACCCGGGATGGGAGAAAAGTTGACCACGTCATCATACGGTCCGTACACGAACATCGGTGGCAATCGCCCGGAGATTCGCCGTCGTTCCCGCTCTTCCGACATGCTGACCCGATGCAGGGTAATGGATCCATGGACTCCGGCTTTCTCATTGACCTCCACATTCTGTATCTTATGGCAGAAGTCGCAATGGATCCCGGCGCCGTCCACCGATCCCGCCATTCGTTCATATTCCGCCCGTTCGAGTGTCTTGTACCCTATCTCAGTGGGGTAGGCCATGATCGTTCGGTTGTACACCACCTTCAAGTCGGTCTTCCCTGGCGAGTTGATGGCGGCCGTCGGCGCGTGACAGTCGGCACATTCTCCCGGGTCATCCGGAAAATCCAGCCGGAAACCCGGACCAACATTTTCGTTTCCTTCCGCGTCCGTACCATCATAGAGGTTTATCGTCCACGGATTATCCACGCCCTTGGCGTGTTGCGAAGTGCTCCACTGCTTGTAAAGTTCGCGGTGGCACAGGTAGCACGTAGGCTCGAAATGGCACAGGTTGCAGCCTTCCTCGAAACCCGTATGTGACTCCAGCCGCAATCTCTCCAGTTCTTCGGGTTCGGTGCGCAAGTCGACCAGTGACCGGTGGGGCGTAATGAAATCGTATTTGTTATCGTCTTCGTCCGGCACCTTTTCCATAACTATCGTTGTATATGAAGTTTTCGGATCTACCATGACGCCGCCATTTATCCAACCTTCCTTTCCGGCGGCGATGACGAAATCCTGCAACTGTTCGCCTGGTATTTCCAGCGTAAACCTTCCATTTGAATCGGTGACAACAAAATCCGGACTGCCGTGTTCCCGCACGCGGACGCCGGGTATCGGCGTCCTTCCATCCGTAACCACGCCGCTGACCTGAATAGCCGCAGCATCCATACTGATGAAAGCACAGCACAATGAAACAATACTCACGGATATGAAGTAAGGCAATCGCATGTTCCTGGCAATCCCACCTGTGCTTGGTCCACAAACGAATCCAACGAATTCCTCTATACAAACGGAATCCCTCATCGAACAGACTGAGGGATTCCTACTTCCCTACTATTTCATTCCACCATCAGCGTCTACTGGTACCAATGCTAGAAACCAACGCCAACGGATATACGATGCAGATCATCAAGGAGTTCATACTGGGTGTATGCGTAGTCGATGTTAAGACTCAACTCACCCTGGCTGAACCTCAGGCCGGCACCCGCGGAAACTCCCTCATCCTGGCCTCCGCTGTATCCGACTTTCCAACCGACACGACCTGCGAGGTAGTCATTCACCCACCATTCGATTCCCGTATTGAGTACTGAATCGTATTCACGGAGCTTCCAGAGTTCGGCGCTGACCATGACGCTTCCCACCGGAAGCGTTGCCGGCTCGCCAGCGAATCCGATCCGGAACGTCGTCGGCAGAATATCTCTGGCATTGGATTCATCAATAAACTGCATATCCGGCCCGAAATTCTGAAACGACGCACCAATACGGAAGTTTCTAAAATCGGTGGTGTAAATGGTACCCGCGTCAAACGCGACTGCCCTGCTCGTTCTGTCGATGTCGGTCGCGCCGCTCGTACCCTCTGAAATGAACTTGACGGATCCGCCTACCGCGAAAGAATCCGTCAATCGACGCGCGTAGCTTGGACCGATCGCCAGGTCGGTGACCGTAAAGTTCTGACCAGCCGTATCAAACTGGTGCGTCGGGTCCGTCGAAGTAGTAAAGGGTATATCGCCGGAAAGCAGCGAATGCACACCTAAACCAACGGCACCGTTGTCACCGAGATTCCACACCAGGGCGGCGCTGAACAGCGTCATTTCCGCAAAGTACTGTGTATATGAGACACCTACAGCGCCTCTGCCCTCTACGAACACCATGGTTGACTGATTAGTCAGTGCGGCGAATGCTCCCAGATCCGTGTAGGATGTGGCAGAAGACGCGAGTCCGGCGGCGCGCGCGTTGGAATCAACCGTCAAAAACTTCGTTGCGGCGCTTCCGCTTTTGGAAACCTGGGCATGTGCCGGGACTGACAGGGCCATCAGCAATCCCGCGATCATACCCCATCGAACGAATGCTTTCATTGGAAATCCTCCCAGAATCAGGTTTGTCCTGCACTCCGGTTACCTTGTGGGAGTGCAGGACTTGCCGTTCCCTACCGCCGGACGTATAGTTTCAGGGTCTTCGTGTAATTCACGCCGCCAATTTCAGCTTCGACGACGATGATGTAAAGACCGCTGGAAACGGGAACGTTCGAATTGTTCTTCAAATCCCATTCGTCCACACCGCCGGTCGCCTTTGCCGTCGGCACCGAGAACTGCCGAACCTGCAATCCCGCCGCGTCAAAGACCGTGACCCGACTCGGAACCGGCATATTGAAGAACTTCACGGACTGCGATCGCGTTGCCAAGTCCCACTGGGCCTGGAATACGAAGGGGTTGGGCGCAACGGTCATCTTGTCGAAGAATTCCGGCTGGCCGTTAACCACCTCGTTTCGAACGATCGTGGTCGGGATGACGTCCTGGCCCGGAACCTGCGGTCCAATGGTCAGACCGCGATACGGCCACTGGCCATGCCAGCGTCCGTCCGTGCCGTTCGCATTCATCGTGTAGAAGCTTTCCAGGCCGTTGACCGTACGGGCAATTTGCTGCTGCGTCGAGCCCTGATCGAGCACGTAATTGTCGAAATCATACTGAACAGCGCTCTCGTTGTCTACCGCGGCAACATAGTACCAGTAACTGAAACCGATCAGTACGGAAGGATCTTCGAACATGTATCCGCTCTTGCCAACCAGGCGGGGATCCGCTTTGATGCCGCCCACGCTGGTGATCTGCGTATCACCCGATCCTATGGCGTCGCCATAACGATCCGGGAAACTGCTTACCCCGAGCGCCGTAGTCGCGCCTAGCCCGTTGTTTGTCTCCACGATCTGGGCCGAACTGGGCTTCGTGGTGATGGTATCATCCTCGAATCCCGGAATCCGCCTGTCTGCGGACAACGGGTTCGGATAAGTTACCTCTTCGGGCGGGCTCAGCGTGTTGACCTGATTGCCTCCACCGCCACCGAATTCCGCAATCTGGACGTATGGTCCGACAAAATTCGGCGCCGCGAAGTTGTTCACCAGCCTGGGCGATACGAAGTCATACACCCGGCCAATATTGAAGTCGGCGCCGAGCGTCAGGCCTTCATGGATAAACCGGGCGTACGGATGGCCCTGCTTGACGGCAGATGAAGTCGGATCGCTCACGTCCGTTACGGGTGACGCGCCTTCACTCAGACCCATACTCGGCGGAATCATCGTGCTATTGTAACCGACCGGGTGGGCAACTGTCGCCGTCGGGAACTGATCAATGAACCCCGAAGCGCGGTAGACGCGGTACTTCGCGAAATCAATGGTTCCGCGGCCAGGATCAACGGCCGTTTCCGCGTTATTGGCCCACGCCAGCGCGATCGTACCGTTATTCGTCGGGAACACGGAAAGCGTCGGAGCAGGCGGCGGGTGGAACAACGCGCCGCTGTCGGCACCTCGACCGAGGTTCACGGTCTCGGTCATCACTACGCCGCCGGCGTCCCGCACAACCGAACCATCCGCGTTGTACATCGGAAGAACGCGGTCATTGGATCCATCCCAGTAGTACGTATCATTGGCTTGATTGTACTTGCGCTGCATCCAGACGTCCTGCGCCCGGAGATACACGTCGTACGCACCGTCTTTACCGGCGCCCGCCAGGTCAACGTGCCAGATGGTCAGGGCCCCGCCGGGAGCCTTCGTGTACGGACCCCATCCCAACGCGTTCCGAATACAACCGGGGCCGGAAGTCTCTTCCTTGGTGTCGGCGCCCTCATACGGATCCGGTACGATGCCGGCGAACACGCCGTCGAGATCGAAAAGGGTTATGTGGTCATACTTACCCTTTCTCAAACCGACGCCGGCCCGGAGGCCCGGATTGTTGGGCTGCGTCAGGTTACGCGGATCGCCCCAGAGCATTCCCATGCCTTCGGCTTCCTGTCCGGTCTGCGTCTTGGCGGTCCAGGTGCTGATGTCCGTCTTGTCGGTCATCTGGCCGCCACTTGTGAACAACGTCGCGTTCGCGGAAATGTCACCCGAAACCGCGTTGTTCCGGATCGTAGCGTCGGTCAGATACTTCGTCATGCTTCCGATGTACCAGTTGTACACACCCCGAAGGTCAGACACCCACCACTCGTGGGTCTGAAACACGCCGATGGAAGGCGCTTCGAAGATGTCCAGCGCCGCTTCGGCGTTCAGATCTCCCATCGGCCCCCTGCCATCGCCCTCCAGCACCATCAGAGAGGCCTCGCCCACGTGCATGGGATTGAAGAGGCCGAGGGTCGTGTTCCAGAGATAGGTGTCCACGCCATCGATACCCGGAGCATCTTCGTCGAACATGGTGACCAGGCCGGAATAGAAACGCGGCCCGTATGGCGGCCGATCGAATCGACCTGAATTGATCAGGTCTACCGGGGTCGCGAGGGGCATGGTTCTGCGAAACACGCCGGGAGGCTGCTTATCGTCACCGCCGCCTCCACCGGAGACGCCCCCGCCCTGCGGAGAACGGGCCACTCCAATATCGAAATCATAATTGAAGATCGCGAAGAAATTCTTGATGACGATGTCTGTCTGGACGTTCGATCCATCTAACAGGATGTCAACTTCGCCCGTAACGTCCAACACGTTGCGGAGAAGAATGAAATCGTTGGTATGGCCGTAGCCGTAACTGAAACTGTAAGACTGGCGATGGACATCAACACCGTTGTTGGTCCTGAATATCGTGTCCGTAATAAACGGCTCGCGATATCCGCCCGGTCCTACATCGCCATTACCAAAACCCGCGCTTCCCATACCACCCTGATCCGACCAGTAACCCGTAGGTTCCTTGACGCTCTGGAGCTTCGGGAATCTGTAGACGTTGTTGGTGCCTACGAATGCGCCCTCAACGCGGTCGCTTCCGGCTCCAGCCTTGTTAACGTCGGGAAGATACGCGGTGATCCCGAAGGCGCTCGCCCATAACGGCTGGTCAAACCCGCCCGTCGGGTACGTAAAAGAGGGAAAACCCATCGACGGCGCCATGCTACGACCGGAACCGCGCCAGCCGTTGTGGGTGAAGGTGTCGCTCAATTCCGAATTCATATTGACCATGTAGCGGTTGCCGGCAAGGAAATGTGGCTGTTTTTCGCCTATGGCCAATTCGTGCGGGATCCGGCTGCCTTGCTGAGCAGCGCTGGATCCAGACGGAGCATCAGGCCGGGCGTTGAGATATTGGGACATCCCAAAAACCGCCAATGCCGTGATTGCGACCGCGCCGGCTATAACATATCGACGCCAATTCTTCAAAACGAACCTCCTTTGCCGGCGACGTTCAAATGAAACGCCGCCAGGGCTTTGGGGTCGTGGAAGCACGCTTCAAGGGCGTGCTTCCACGAATCTTGTGAAACTACCAGGACAGGTTGAGACCTACCCATATATCTCGGGGTTGATTGTTCTGGGTGCCGATCCCGCCGACGGGTCCGCCGTTTATCCCCACCGGATCGCCGCGCCGCTGCCAGCGGTCGGAAGCCGAAAAGGTGGAACCCGTAATTACACTGTAGACGTTCACGCGATCGAAGAGGTTGTTGACCTGGGTGAATACACCAAGACTCACGTTGCCCAGATCGAACGACTTCTGCGCGTAAAGATCGGTGGTCCAGGTCCAGGGGGATCGCCTGGACGAGGCAAGCAGCCCGAGGGGATCGACGACGTCTTCACTCGACGTACGGTACTGATTGCCGCTTTGCGCCTTGGTCAGGAACGATGCGGTTATCCCGTAAGGAAGCTCCAACAGCAGGTTCGTTACTATACGGTGACGCCGATCGAACTGCGTATATTCCCGTATATAGGTCACCGGCACAGGCGTGCCGTCTACGAAATCCGAGAAAGAAGTCACCGTATCGCCGTTGCGCTCGCGAAACGACAATGGCGTGATCAAATCAGTGGTAAACGCCAGGGTGTAATTGGCTCGCAGAGAGAAACGGTTTGCCATCTGCCGCCTGAACGAAAGCTCAAGACCCCGGGTATCCTGCGCATAAGTGGGAAGCAGGACGGAGATCTCGCGCTGAGAACCGCCGATGAAGTCGGTCTCAGGAGCGAAAAGCCACTGCAGCGGAAGACTGTTCACATCGCGGAAATACCCGGTGGCATCCAAATAGTACCCCGGATAAATCTCGGCCTGCAAACCCATTTCGTAGTTCGTGGACTTCTGGAACGGCAAGTCCGGATTGCCGTGATTCCTTTCGAACGGAGAGGACTGTACAAGACCGTCGTACAGGTCATTCAACGGAGGACGCTGGTTGAATATACCGTACGAGTAGTGCAACGCGGCCCGGTCCGTGATCGGATGGGAGATGCCCAACCGGGGCGCCAGCGCGGTCTTGATCGACGGTTCGATGGTCCGGTAGTCCGGGTCGTCGTGAATGGTAAGCGGGCCCGAACGCGGACGGAACGGATTGATCGCATTGGCGTTCGCGTTGAAGATATCCAGACGCAGTCCCGCGTTCACCACCAGGCTGCCGTATTCGATACGGTCCTGCATGTACGCGAAGTACTCATACGGGTAGACGTGAGTCTGGCGTCCCGACAACGGAAGGATACTATTGGTCGGGTCTATGTTCAAATCGTTGAAAAGCGGCACGGCGGCGCCACGTGCGGGCCCCCGGGCGTTTTCCTCGAAATCATACAAGGTAATTCCGAGGCCCGCCTTGAACTGATGGTTCGACGTCACCTGGCTGGTGATGGAGAAGTTCGCGTCAGTCTTGAACGGGCGCAGACTTTGGTAATTACCGAAATCGATGTTCTGGTATGCTTCGTCGCCATACGTCCAATACCCGCCCTGAGTGCCCTGCTCCGTCGGGTTGTAGCCTAGAGAAGAGATGAATGCCGGCGTATCGCCCGGAAGCGGCTCTTTCCCGTACTTGGGGTTGTAACGTTCGTTGTACTCGCGCAAATGACTGAAACGGAGTTCGTAGAAAGTGCGCGAACTGAGCGTGTGGGTGAAAGCCATGTTTAAATGCAGGCGTCCGTCGTAGGCCTGGTTTCTTCCTTCGGCGATGTACTTCCAACCGTATGGCGTGTCGCGCTGCCCTTTCTTGCTGAAGAAACCCTCATCTTCGATGAGCCCGGACATGGACAGCTTCATACTGGTCCTCGGCCGGTAAGTCGCCTTGACGAATACATTCATCAGACGGCTGTAGTCGTTAGGTTTCCGGCCCCAGCTTTCGTTGAACCGACCGGAAGCGAACCAGTTCAACTTGCTGCCCAACGGTCCGCCCATGCCGAAGTCGATCTGCACCGGGCGCTTCTCGGTCCGGTTGTTGCGGGCGAACGCATTGTACTTGTCAGGATGAAAAACGCGGTCGACGGCGCCACTGACGCCAGCGGCGACCGGAGCGCCATTGGTGAGATACGAGAAATTCAGCGACTCGAGCTCCGGATTGATCCGATCATAGTCCCAGTAGTAGTTGTCGCGGCTGTAACTCGCCGTCCAACCGTCCGCGGGGCCGGTCGTGATCAACGTATCGAACGGGTCTTTCAGCCTCAGGCCGTCGTCGGCCCTGGCCGGATCGTTGTTGAACTCGTTCGTCTTTTCGATCACGGCGTCTATCGCCATGCGGAGATCCTCTTCCGACAAGGTGCCGGCCCGGTACGCGTCGGCCAGGTCCATGTCCGGCGGCTTGGTCCAGTTGAGCCCCTTCTGGCCCAGGGTGCGGTATTCGAAGTTACCGCTGAACTGCGAACCGCCGTCCCTCGTTACAACGGAGGTGATACCGGACAGCGCATTCACGTACTCCGCGTTGAACGTACCCGTCTTGACCTCGAGTTCCTGGATCATGTACGGGTTGATCTCGAATGCCTGTGCCTCGTTTTGATGCTGTCCTGTCACCGTGGAACCGTCGATCGTGGTCTGCTGGTCCGACGCGCGGCCGCCGCGGAGGTTTCCGGCGAAGCTGCCCGCCGTGGTCAGGACCACTTCGGCGATATTCACGACGGGAAGCGCCTGGATTTCCTCGGCCTGCACGATGGTCCGCGTGGAGGTAAGGCTCTTTTCGACCAGGTCCCGCGTCGCCACGACCTCGACCGCTTCAGCGGACTCGAGAATCGTGGATTCCAGTTCCAGGTTGAGCGTGGTGGTCAAGTCGGCATTTACCACGGTGCCTATGGCGCGCACCGGGACATAACCGATAACGTTTACCACCAGGGTGTAGGTGCCGGGCGGCACGTTCAGGATGAAGTACTCGCCCATGTCATTCGCCATCGCGCCCATTACTGTGCCCTCGATGCGAACACTGGCTGCCGGCAGCGGTTCCCGCGTCGCCTGATCGACCACGACACCGGAAATCTTACCCAGCGACAACTGCGCCAGCGCATCCGTCGAGAAACTGAGCAATAACGCAAAGGCGAAAGCGAAGCGTAAAGCTCGTGAAATTATCGTAGACATCAATTCACTCCTCAGTTTAACAGAGCCCTTCTGATTATTGTCAGCTTGCCCCGGCCTGCTGACGGTATCTAAGCGTTGCAGACTCAACTTCAAAACCAAAACGTACTTCTTTTTAAAACTCACCTCCCTCCGGCGATGGTAATGGGGCAATAGTATATTATGAATAAAATATGAGTACCTTAATATTGGGAACAACATGCAAACGGCCGCGTGCAGGGCATAAACACGCGACTAAGCAAAACATCAGGTATTGAGCGTCAGGAATCCGTCCGACTATCAGACGCAAACAGCGTGCCAGATTTCAAACGACCTGTCGACACGCACCCGGCTGTATTCGAAACCCCATGGGGCTCTAAGTAAAACAAGACCATTAGCCGAATTCCGCCACCTGCCTGGAGTCGATGCGGACGACGAGGAACACGAAATAAATTTCATCCTTCCATATGAACTGAAACGAATTGCATAACACATAACACGGCCCGAATCCATTACAGTATCGTACTCATCGCAATGCCCGCGACCGCCGCCAGATCTTCCTTGACATTATACACGGCCCCGCATAAGGTGTTGCGCTGGTACTGGTTCGGTTGTGTTGAGTTATTCGCTTGCAGCGAGTTATAAGTATATATCCGGTCCTTTCCATAGTCAACATTTTATTTCATTTTTTTCAAAAAAGCAGCGGCTCCAGACAGAAAAAGCGGGTTCGCATGGAAAACAGGGCGTGGTTTCAGTGCATTGAAGGCTGCAGCGAAACTTATCCTCTGAACGAAATCATCTATCGATGCCCTATCTGCGGGGGTCTCCTCGACGTCGTCCATGACCTGGAAAGCCTCAGGGCACGTGGCGCCGCGGCCTGGATGAGACTGTTCGACGAGCGGTACCGGCGGACCGAGTATCCTTACGGAAGTTCGGTCTGGGGCAAGAAGGAATGGGTCTGTCCCGCGGTGGACGACCAGCACATCGTCTCCATCTACGAGGGCGGCAGCAACCTGTTCTGGGCCGAGCGACTCGGCAGGGAACTCGGCCTCGAGGACCTGTGGGTGAAACAGTGCGGAAACAACCACACCGGTTCGTTCAAGGACCTGGGCATGACCGTACTGGTTTCCATGGTGAACCAGATGATGGCGGAAGGCAAGAGGATCAGGGGAATCGCGTGCGCGTCGACGGGAGACACCTCGGCTTCGCTGGCGGCCTATTGCGCCTCGGCGGGCATCCCGGCCATCGTATTCCTGCCCAGGGACAAGGTTTCCGTGACCCAGCTCATACAGCCCATCTCCCACGGCGCGCTGACCCTGTCGCTGGACACGGATTTCGATGGGTGCATGGAGATTGTCCAGCAGGTGGCGGAAAGCGAGGGCGTCTACCTGGCGAATTCCATGAACTCCCTGCGGCTGGAGGGCCAGAAGACGATCGGGATCGAAATCTGCCAGCAGTTCGACTGGGAGGTGCCCGACCTGATTGTCATACCCGGCGGAAACCTGGGCAATGTCTCCGCGCTGGGCAAAGGGTTTCTGATGATGGAGCAGCTCGGGCTGATCGACAAGCGGCCGCGCATCGTCTGCGCTCAGGCGGAACGGGCCAATCCGCTCTACCAGAGCTACCTGAAAGGGTTCGGCGAATACGAACCCGTCCATGCCGGGGAGACCGTTGCCAGCGCCATTCAGATCGGCAACCCCGTCAGCTACGAACGCGCGGTGCGCGTGTTGAAGGCGTTCGACGGCAAGGTCGAACAGGCCACGGAGGACGAAATCGCGAACGCCTCCGCCCGCGGCGACCTGACGGGACTCTACAACTGTCCACACACGGGCGTCGCGCTGGCGGCGCTCTTCAAAATGGTCGAACGGGGCGAAATCCGCGCCTCGGACCGCGTCATCATCATCTCCACGGCGAACGGCCTGAAGTTCACCGATTTCAAAGTCGGATACCACGAAGACCGGCTGGACGGCGTCAAGGCGAAACACGGACAGTCCCCCCTCGAACTTCCGGCCCGTTACGACGACGTGGTGCGGACGATAGACCGGGTGCTGGCATGATCGCGAAACCGCCGAGGAAGGCCGGGGCCGGCGCCCTGCTGCTGACCCTTGCCCTGCTCGTACTCGCCTGCGGCGGTCCCCTGCAGTTCCGCGGGGCGTCTTCCGGGGCGGAACGCCGCCTGGCGGAGGATTTGCGCCGGATCCTGGACCGGCCGGACCTGGCGCCCATGACCATAGGGGTGAAGGTCGCGTCTCCGGTCACCGGCCGGACCCTCTTCTCCCGGCATTCCGACGGACTGTTTCATCCCGCGTCCAATACGAAGCTGTTCACCGCCCTGGGCATCCTGCGTACCATGGGGCCGGACTATCGCTACCTGACGAGCGTGTTCTCCGACGGAGATGCCTATGCCAGGGGCGATACCCTTCACGCTTCGCTTTATCTGCTCGGGCGCGGAGACCCCATGCTGGAATCGGCGCACCTGGACAGCCTCGCGGCCGGCGTCGCGGAACGGTGCGGGGCGCGGGTCATCGCGGGCGACGTCGTCGTCGACACCGCCTACCTGGACGGAGTACCTTACGGAGAGGGATGGATGTGGGACGACGTACAGTACAGCTACTCCGCCGCCCTGAACGCGCTCTCGGTGAACGGCAACAGCGTAATGATCGGCATATCGCCCGGCGCGGCCGTCGGCGCGGCCGTGACGGTCCGGGTGGATCCGCCGACGACGGCCGTCGCCTTCGAAGTGCAGGCCGTGACGACGGCGGCCGGCGATACGGCGGCCGCCGAACCGCTCCAGGTCGAACGGGACTGGCCGTCGCGGTCCAACCGGATCACGGTGACCGGCCGGCTCGGGATGGACGCGGAGGAGCGGGTATACTACCGGTCCGTCGAAGCACCCGGGTTGTACGCGGGGAACCTGTTCCGGGACGCGCTGCAGGCCCGCGGCATCCGCGTCACGGGACCGGTACGAAGGGGCGTCGCGCCGACGCGCGGCCGGGCGCTGGCGACCTACCGGTCACCCCCGGTGACCGGGGCCCTGGCCCGTTTGCTCAAGTACAGCAGCAACCTGACGGCGGAGTTGCTCGTGAAAACCATGGGACGCCACGCGACGGGCGAGACGGGTACTTCCGCTGACGGCCTGGCCGCGCTGCGGCAGGTCCTGTCGGACTATATCGGCCTGGACCCCGATGCCTACCGGTTCGCCGACGGTTCGGGCCTGTCGTGGTACAATTACGTGTCGCCCGACCAGATCGTGGACCTTCTCACGGCGGCGTACCACGATGCCGAGATCGGCGGCCACTTTCGGGAGGCGCTGCCCATCGCCGGGGTGGACGGCTCCCTGAGAAACCGGATGAAGGATACCCCGGCCATGGGCAATCTCAGGGCAAAGACCGGCACCCTGACCGGCGTGAGCTGCCTGAGCGGTTACGTGACCACCCTGGACGGCGAACCCCTGGTTTTCTCGATCATGATGAACAATTACGTCGGCCCGGCGTCGACGGCCCGGCGTGTGCAGGATGAAATCGGCGTCCTGCTGGCGGGTTTCAGTCGGAAGTGACCTACCTGAATCAACTGCCCGGAAGGGGTCGGACATGGCGGGTTCCAG
>JAJECR010000101.1 GCA_022821935.1 Candidatus Latescibacterota bacterium | reverse complement strand
GCTGGGCGATGTGGCGGTGGGGATGAGTATAGAAGAGCGCGGTGAAGACGAGGCGCCGCCGAGCGGGGAAGATGACGAAGACGCTAATGCCGTCGCCGGGACGGAAACGACGGTGGGCGACGAACGGCGCACCGTCGTTTCAACCCTGCCTGAAGGCGTCTCGCTGTACATCGTATCGGATCAGTCCCGCTTCATAGAGAGCGCCATAGACGAAGTAATCGGCACCGCCAGGTGGGGTGGTCTGCTGGCGATCCTGGTGCTTTTTCTGTTCCTTCGCAACTTGAAAAGCACCCTGATCGTCGGCGTCGCCATCCCCGTATCCGTGCTGATCACCTTCATCCTGATGTTCTTCAGCGACACCACGCTCAACATCATGTCGCTCGGAGGCCTGGCGCTCGGTATAGGCATGCTGGTCGACAACGCCATCGTGGTGCTCGAGAGCATATTCAGATGCCGGGAAGAAGGAGACTCCATCGTCGAAGCGGCCCGGCGCGGAGCGTCCGAGGTCGGCATGGCCGTTACGGCGTCGACGCTCACCACCATCGCCGTGTTCTTTCCCATCGTGTTCATCGAAGGAGTCGCCGGCCAGATCTTCACCGACCAAGCCCTGACGGTCACTTTCGCCCTGCTGGCCTCCCTCGCCGTGGCCCTTACGTTCATCCCCATGATGGCCTCCCGGGAAAGCGGGTTGGACGGAGCGGCGGGCCCGGGCCTGTGGTTGCAGGCCGCGTACAGGGATTTCCGGCGGGCCTCGCCGGAGGAACGCGGCGGAGCCTTGAAGTGGTTCGCCGGGAAGGCGAAGCGCGATACCGTGTCGTGGTTCGAAGGGACCTTCCCCGGTCTGGCGTGGTTCCGGGAAACCGCCCGGGATTTCAGGACGCGGGCGAACGGCCGCCGGTCCTGGCCAGGCTGGATCGGTCTCTTCCCACTCTACCTGGCGGGTCGTTTCTTCGTACTGGTCTGGCGATGGCTGAAGGGTTGCGTGGTTCAAAGGCGGGCGGCCGCGGCTGAGGGCGGGAAACGCTGGCTTCGGATTGCCGTGTTCGTACCGAGATGGATCGCGGTATTCCTGTTCCGCCTCGTGCTGCCTTTCTTTAAACTGGTTCGTTTTGGGGTCGGAAGCACGTTCAAGATCCTGTTTACGGTCGTACCGAACCTCCTCGCCCTAGTTCTGACGCCGGTATGGCTGCTTCTCCGCGCCATTTTCTGGATCCTGGGCAAGGTTTTTCACCCGGTTCTGCAGCTCTTCAGTCGCGGCCTTTCGGTCTTGCAGGATATCTACGTATCCGTACTTTCCCGGGTGCTGGAACACCGGTTTGCCACCTTATTCGTCATCGCGGCGATCGTGGGGACTTCCGCGGTACTCATACCCCGCCTCGGTACCGAACTCATACCGGAACTGGAGCAGGGTGAGTTCGCGGTGGACTTGATTTTGCCGACCGGCACGCCGCTCGCGACCACCGATACGACCGCGACCAGGATCGAAAACCTGGTCCGGGACGACCCCGACGTCGAACAGGTCTACGTCGTCGTGGGCGCGTTGGAATCGAGCGGCGCGCTCATCGACGAAGAACGGGAGAACGTCGCGCGAGTGGCCGTAATGCTTCAGGCCGAAGCCATGCGGGAAAAGGGAAGCGACGAAGTCATGGACCGGTTGCGGTTCCGCCTGGAGGAGATCCCGGACGCCCGCGTCGAGTTCGCGCGGCCCGCCCTGTTCAGTTTCAAGACGCCGTTAGAACTGGAGATCCGGGGGTACAACTTGAGGGATCTGCGCACCGTGAGCGGACAGGTGGTCGGCGCCCTCGACGGGGTGGAGGGACTCAGGGACGCCCGTTCCCTGATGGAGGAAGGTCATCCCGAAGTAGTGGTCGTGTTCGACCGTGACCGCATGGCGGCCCTGGGCGTGGACATCGGGCAGGCCGCGGACGCGATCCGGAACAAGGTCCGTGGCAGCGTGGCTACGCAGTTTTCCGCGGGGGACCGGAAAATCGACATCCTGGTGCGGGCGAGGGAGGAGGACCGCAAGGAAATCGCCCAGCTGAAAGCCCTGGCCGTGGACACCGGGAACCGGGGAAACGCGAACAACCCCAACATGCCGAACCGAAACCCGTCCGGCGGGGATCCCGAATCGTCGGACGGTTCGGCGGCGCAGCCGGGATCCGAGCTCAGTTCCGTGCTGCTCGGTGCCGTTGCGCAGGTCCACCTGGACGAGGGACCGAGCGAGATCCGGCGCATCGACCAGCAGCGCGTGGCGCTCGTGACCGCCAACCTGACGGGGATAGACCTGGGAAGCGTAGCCCAGGACATTCAGTCCAGACTGGCCGGACTCCCGCTGCCCGATGACTTCAGAATCGACCTCGGGGGGCAATACCGGGAGATGAACACCGCGTCCGGCAGCATGCTGCTGGCCATCGCCATGGCCGTGTTCCTGGTCTACCTGGTCATGGCATCCCAGTTCGAGTCGCTGATCCACCCTTTTATCGTCATGTTCTCCTTTCTGCTCGCCCTTTCCGGCGTGCTGCTGGCCCTGTACCTGCTCGACATCACGGTCAGTGTCGTGGTCCTGATCGGCATCATCATGCTGGCCGGCATCGTGGTGAACAACGCGATCGTGCTGGTCGACTATATCAATCGGCTGCGGCGAAGGGGGGAAGGCCGTATTGAGGCCGTCATAACGGCCGGCCGCGTACGGCTGCGTCCCATTCTGATGACGACCGCGACGACCGTGCTCGGCCTGCTGCCCCTGGCGCTGGGCGCGGGCGAAGGCGCGGAAATACGCACGCCGCTCGCCATCACCGTCATAGCCGGCCTAGTTTCATCCACGGTGCTGACCTTGATCGTAATTCCCGTCATATACACCATGCTGGACAGAAAAGAAGACGCGGTCGCGTAATGCACGTGATCCCGGACGACGTGCAGACATACACACCGAGGGACCGATGTTCAAATTCCTGACACCCGCAAACTGGACCGCCTTCGCCTTCCGCCGGCCGGTGACCGTATTCATGGTGCTGGTGAGCGCGATCCTCTTCGGCGCGGTCTCGTTCCGGCTGCTCCCCCTGGAGTTCATCCCGGCCATCGAAGGAACGTCGATAAATGTATGGGTCCCCTATCCCAATTCCACCCCCGAGGACAACGTCCAGCTGATCGCCCGGCCCCTGGAAGGCGAACTGAAGACGCTACGTGGGATGATTCGCGTGGAATCCAATGCGAGAACCAACGGGGTAAGCGTCAATGTCCGATTCGACAAC
>JAJECR010000228.1 GCA_022821935.1 Candidatus Latescibacterota bacterium | reverse complement strand
AGGTCGCCGGTGAAGTTTTCCGCGTGCCGCACGTTGACCGCCAGCATGTGCAGCAGATCCTCCCGGGGCCGGCCGCTTTCATACAGCCTCACGGGCGGTATGCGCAGGCCCTCGTGGTACAGTTCGCTGGCCGAGGGGTTGTATCCGCCGTGGGTTCCCCCGCCGATGTCGCTGTGGTGGGCCCGGTTTACCGCGAAGAACAGCAGGGACCCGTCGCGGAAGACGGGGTAAATCGCCGTGATGTCCGGCAGGTGGCTGCCGCCGAAATAGGGGTCGTTCAGAATGAACAGATCGCCTTCGTTGATATCGTCGCCGAAGTATTCGCAAACCGCTTCGACCGACGGGGGCAGGGCACTAATGTGCACGGGGATCCCCTCGCCCTGCGCCACTAGTTGTCCCGTTGCGTCCAGGATCGCGGTGGAGAAATCCCGGCTGGAGTTCAGGATCTGCGACATGGAGGTGCGGATCATGACGTCGGCCATCTCCCGGGCGATCGATTCCAGGCGGTGGGCCACGACCGAGTGCGTAATCGGGTCCGATGCCGCCGATGGCGGGTCCAATCCGCTCAATGGCGGGTCCGATGCGGCGGATGGCGTGTCCGATGCGGCCGAGTCCGGCGTCGCGGACGAAATGGCCAGGACCATGCCCCCGTAGGGATCGACTTCAAGGCGGTCGCCTTCTTCAACAAGCACGGTGGTGAAGTCGGACTCGACGATGGCCGGGCCTTCGATGGCAGAGCCGGGTTCGAGGTCGTCCGCCGCGTAGACAGCGGCCTCGGTCCACGTCCCGGTGAATATGCGGCGTGTGCCTTTTCGGGCATCCGGGGTCGATCCGGTTCCCTCTTTCCCGGGCAGGAGAACGGACGGCAGCTTGCCCGTTACCGTGGCACGCAGGGTGACCAGGCGGATCTCCTGGTCGAGTTGATGGTAGGAGTACAGGACCCGGTATCTGTCGTGAAACAGCGCCGCCCAGGCACCCCGGATGGTCCCGTCGTCCAGGGAAAGATCCGGGATGCTCACGTTGACTTCGTAGATCTGGTCCAGGTACCGCATGTCTGCCGTGAACCGGATGGTGATGTCTTCGTCACCAAGTCCCTGTTTCCTGAGCTGCGCGACGCCCTGTTCCGCCATTTGATCCGCCAGCCGTCTCACCTCGTCGAGATCGACGACGTCCAGGCTGGCCGTAAACGACTGGGCAAAATCGTACCTGAGGTCGGAGGCAAGCATGCCGTACGCTGAAAGCACGGGCGCGGCCGACGGAAGATGGATCCTGCTTATGCCCGTCTTGCGGGCGACCTTGCCCACGTGGAGCCCCGCCGCGCCGCCAAAGGCCAGCAGGGAGAAGTTCCGGGGATCTCCACCGCGGCGTACGGTCAGCAGCCGAATGCCCTCGGCCATGGCTGTAGTCACGACATCGAGCACTCCCAGGGCCGCTTCCTCCAGCGAAAGGCCGAGGGGCTTTGCAACGCAGTGCTCGACGGACGCCGCGGCCCAGTCCTGGTGCAAGCGGGTGCGTCCGCCGAGGAAATTATCCGGGTCGAGGTATCCCAGGACCAGGTTCGCATCGGTAACCGTGGGCTGTTCTCCGCCGCGGCCGTAACAGGCCGGTCCGGGATCGGCTCCGGCGCTCTGGGGACCCACGTGCAGGGTTCCCCCGTCGTCCACCCGCGCGATGCTGCCGCCGCCCGCCCCCAGCGTGTGGAGATCGATCATCGGTACGGCGATCTTCCATCCCCCCTCGTAATGTTCCCCCGAAACCTGGGGATCGCCGCCTTCGATCACCGAGATGTCCGTACTCGTGCCGCCCATGTCGAATCCGATAAGCTCGGTTTCGCCAATCAACCGGCCGTAGGCCACTGCTCCGCTGACGCCGCCGGCCGGCCCGGAGAGTATGGCTTGCACGGCCTGCCGTGCCGCAACATCCAGTGGGGTTACCCCACCGTTGGACGTCATGGTGAGCATCTCTTTTTCGAGCCCCAGGTCCGAGGTCTCCTCCTGCATGCGCCTCAGATACCTGGCGTAGACCGGTCCCACGTAGGCGTTGACGGCCGTGGTGCTCAGCCGGTCGTATTCCTTGATCTGAGGCAGGATCTCCGAGGAGAGCGACAGGTAAAGGTCGGGATGCCGCTCCCGGATGCGTTCGCCCACGAGCCGCTCGTGAGCCGGGTTCAGGTACGAGAATATGAGGCAGACGGCCACGGATTCCACGCCGGCCTCCACGAGTTCGTCCAGTATCTCATCGAGCGCCCCGGTATCTACGGGCGCCTCTACGGTGCCGTCGCCGCGGATACGTTCTTCGAGCGTGAGCCGCAGCGGCCGGGGTACCAGCGGTTCGACAGGCGTCATCCGGAGATTGTACCGGTCTTCCTTCAATCCTTCCCGCAGCGCCAGCAGGTCCCGGAAGCCTTCGGTGGTGATCAGGCCGACCCGGGCGCCTTTGCGTTCCAGGAGCGTGTTGGTGGCGACGGTCGTGCCGTGGATGAACAGGCGGGTCCGAGCCAACAGTTCGGCAGCGGGAAGGCCATAGGCCTCCCCGATGTCGCTGAGTCCGTTCATAACCGCATCGGATGGTGCGTGCGGGGTAGAAGCCGTCTTGAAATAACGAGGCGCGGAATCGCCTTCCGCCACGACGAAATCTGTAAACGTTCCGCCGACGTCTACGCCGATGGAAAAGTGAAGCGAAGCGGCGTCGCTGGACAGGTTGTTCATTGTGGCTCTCCAGACCGGTCTATATTGACGAATTACGACTGGCGGCCTATACTATGACCAGCAGGCAAGCAAGTACGGGACTGCCCGCAATTGCGATTCGAGATCGCCTCACGTTTCCAATAGAGGATACAATTCGTTAAAACTATGAATTCAGACCGCATTTTCGAGAAAAACGCCCATTGGATCAAGAGAAAACTAAGCGCCGACCCCGGCTATCTCGAGCGGCTGTCGCGGCAGCAGCGGCCCGACATCCTCTACATCGGATGTTCGGACAGCAGGGTGATGCCAGAGGCCTTTATGGGAGCCGGACCGGGAGAGGTTTTTGTACATAGAAACGTGGGCAACCTGGTATCTCCCGCGGACTCGAACACCCGGTCCGCCGTCATCTACGGCGTCGATCATTTAAACGTCGGGCATATCGTGGTGTGCGGACACTACGACTGCGGTGCGGTCAAGGCGGTAATGCAGTCGGATGAACTCGGCCCGCTTGAGCCCTGGCTGCAGAACCTGAGATCGGTCCGGCAAGACCACGAAACCGAACTGGAATCCATCCCGGATTTCACGGACCGGTGCGACCGCCTGGTCGAGTTCAGCGTCCACTCCCAGTGCGCCAACATCCTGGCATTTTCAGAAGTACAGAAGGCAATGGAAGAGACCGGGCTGCAAGTGCACGGCTGGGTCTTCGACCCGCGCAACGGCCTGATTAAAGACCTGGCCATTTCAACGGATGGTGGCTGAGCAGGTCCTGCCGGCCGGCCGTCGACCGAATTACGCGGCCTGAATCCCTGTGCCGGCCACCGGTCACACAGCCCCCGTCGGCTTCCGCAACACCTTGCCCGCCAGCGCGCCGGTGTGTTCCCCGTTTTCAATAACGACAGAGCCGTTTACCAGGACGTAGTCGATCCCGTGGGCGTACTGATGCGGGTTCATGAAGTCCGCCCGGTCGATGACGGTGTCGGGGTTGAAAACCACGAGATCGGCGGCGAGACCCACGCCGACTGTGCCGCGGTCGGAAAGGCCCAGTCTCAGGGCGGGCATACCGGTCATCTTGTGCACGGCGGTCGGCAGGTCGAACAGCCCGTCTTCACGACTGTATTTGCCCAGTACCCTGGGAAAGGTGCCGTAGTACCGGGGATGGGGCGTGGTTTCGCTCAGCGGGCCGTAATCGGCCGCGGCCCCGCCGTCTGAGGCAACCATGACAAGCGGGTGGGTAAGCACGGAGCGGATCTCCTCCTCGCTCATGCCGAACCCCACCATGCCCACGCTCCCATGCTCCGCGATAAGCAGTTCCCGGACGAATTCGAATGGATCCTGGCCGCTGTCCGCGACGATCTCAGACACGCGCCGGCCCACGTAATCCCGGTTTTCCGACCTGGCGACCGAGGTGATCATCACGGCGCTCCAGTCCCCGAGCATGTCGACTTTCTCGATTGCTGCCCGTCTCATCAGGGGCAACGTGTCCGGCGTCTGCAGCCGGCGCACGAATGCCTCGGCGCCGCCGGAGCGAAAACGCGTGGGAAACAGGTTCTGCAACGTCGTCGCATAGGCGATGTAGGGGTACCTGTCCAGGGTGATTTCCATACCTTCCCCGACCGCCTGCTCGATCATGCCGAAGGCCACGGAGACCTTGTCCAGGTTCCGCCTGCCGGACGCTTTAAAGTGGGCGATCTGGAGGGGTATTTCGCCCTTTCTTGCGGTACTTATCGCCTCGCGTACGGCCTCTACGAGGTAATCATCCTCGTTTCGCATGTGGGTGGCATAGAACCCGTTATACCCCGCAGCCACCTTGCAGAGCTCGGCGATTTCATCCTCGCCGGCGAAACTTCCCGGTGTGTATTCAAGTCCGGATGACAGCCCCCAGGCCCCTTCCGACATGGCCTGGTCCACGAGCGCCTTCATCGCATCGATCTGCCGCGAACCGGCTGGTACGTTCTCGTTCCCCACGACATGGCCGCGAATGGTGCCCTGTCCCGCCATCGACATGAAATTCAGGCCTACGCCCTGTTGCTCCAGCGTGTCGAACAGGCCGGAGAAATCCGTCCATTCGATTTCCACGCCGAATCTCCGACCGTACCCTTCCTGTAACGACCTCAGCCGGTCTTCCGTCAGGGGCGCCAGCGATGAGCCGTCCTGTCCGGCCACCTCCGTGGTCACCCCCTGCCGGATCTTGCTCTCGGCCCTCGGGTTGACCAGCAGGGAAAGGTCGGTGTGAGAATGTATATCGATGAATCCCGGACAGACGATCTTGCCCGATGCATCGATCGTCGTTGTTCCCGTACCCCTGACCGGACCGATTTTCACGATACGGTCTCCCGCGATCGCAACGTCCGCGATTACTGGAGGTGCGCCTGTGCCGTCTATCACCCTGCCCCCTCGGATGATGACGTCGTAGTTCTGGGCGATCGCACATCCGTCCAGCACCCCGGTCAGGCCGCCGACCGCCGCGCCGGCGCCTGCGAGTCCGGTTCTCCTGAGAAAGTTTCGTCTCGTCCATTCCATCGGTATGCTCTTTACTTTATGGCATCGTCCTGCTGACCGGTCATGCGTATTTTCAGTCCCTGATCATGAAGAAACTGCTTGATGGATCCCACGGAGTAGTGTCCGTAATGAAGCATGGAAGCCACCAAGGCCGCGTCGGCGCCGCCCGCCGTGAGGGCGTCGTACAGGTGTTCCGGCCGGCCTCCGCCGCCCGACGCGATGACGGGTATGCCCACAGTGTCGGCGATCTTGCGCGTCAGGACTAGCTCATATCCTTCCAGCGTACCGTCCGCGTCGATGGAATTGACGACGATCTCCCCCGCCCCGAGGGCCTCTCCGCGCAGGGCCCACTCAATGGCATCCATGCCGGTATTCCGCCGCCCGCCGTGGGTCACGATCTCATAGCCGGAAGGAAGTGACGCGGCCGGGGAAGCCTTTACATCCATGGACAGGACGACGGCCTGGACGCCGAAGGCGTCGGCCGCTTCGGTAATGACGTCGGGATCGGCGACGGCCGCCGTGTTCAGGTTGACCTTCTCCGCGCCGGCTTCGAGGACTCTCCGGCAGTCCTCGACCGACCGGAGTCCCCCGCCCACCGAAAAGGGGATGAATACCTGCCGGGCGACGTCTTCCACCACGTCGAGCATGATGCCGCGCTGATCGCTCGATGCCGTGATGTCGTAGAAAACGAGCTCGTCCAGGCCGGCTTCATAATACCGTCGCGCAGCCGAAACCGGATCGCCGATGTCCTTCGTGTTTACGAACCGGACGCTCTTGACCAGCCTGCCGTCCCGGACATCCAGGCAGGAAATGAGCCGCTTGCTCAGCATGCCTTCCCGTCCCATCGCGCGAATTCGCCCAGGATCTTCAACCCTACGGGACCGCTCTTCTCCACGTGAAACTGGGTCGCGACGATGTTTTCCCTGCCGATGACGGCCGCGAATTCCACGCCGTACCGGCTCGTGGCCAGTACGTCCCGCGCATCGCCGGGGGCGGGATAGTATGAATGGACGAAGTAGACCTCGTCGCCGGGCCGAAGATGGCGGAGTACGGGGTGCCCGTGGCCCGCGCGCAGTTCGTTCCAGCCCATGTGGGGCACCTTGAGGGCGGGGTCCTCCGGTCGGAATCGAAGACACCGGCCGCCGATCAGGTCCAGGCACGGCAGATCGGTTTCCTCGGAACCCGTAAGTAGGATCTGGCAACCTACGCAGATACCCAGGATCGGAATGCCCCGGGCACCGGCCGATTTGAGCGCCTCGTCGAGTCCTCGTTCGTGGAGCGTATCCAGGGCGGAATGGGCATGGCCCACGCCCGGGAATATGATACGTTCCGCCCGGGCCAGTTCCTCCGGATCGGACGTAATGATCGAAGCCACCCCCAGGTGATCCAGCGCCCTTTTTACCGAGGTCTGATTCCCGGCGTCATAGTCTACGATGTGGATCATGGAGAAGTGCGTTCTTCAGGGTTTCCTGGAGGGTACGAGTACGATTCACGCGCCATGTCCGCCGCCTGTCCCTAGTAATCCGAATCGAGGCGTTTTGTCAAGAGAAAGATGGCGCTTGACGGCGGCTAATGGCGGCCCTGATTTATGATTCGATCGTTGACATGGACAGGAGGCGTTTCTATACTGGTTTGATTCGTCATCGCACCTCCGCTGCCGCGCCGGATACTGCCGCGGGCGGCGGTTGTTTTGGGCCAAACACGTACCATACAGAATAGATATCCGGATGCTCTTCAACATCGAACGGGCCAGGAAGTACATGCGGGATCGCCGTCTCGACGCGCTGATCGCGACTTCGCCCGTGAACATCACCTATTTCACGGATTACTTCATCTGGATCGATGGGCTCATGAAGGAGTACATGGTCAGACCCGGCGGTTCGGCCGATCTCGCGCAGGGATACGCCCTGTTTCCGCTGGAAAAGGAACCCGCCCTGGCGGTTACCTCATCGATGCTGGCCGTCAACGGCGTGGACCTGTGGGTCCGTGACCTCAGGATCAGCGGCGACTCCGGACTCGACTGGTCCCTGGGGCCGGGGCCGCTGTCCGACCGGATGGACCGGATGTACACCCTCGTGAAGGATGCGCCGGGCTACGACACGACCACCGAGGCGCTCGTCGGCGCCCTGGCCGACCGGGGTCTTTCCGGTGGAACGCTGGGCGTGGAGGCGGACGGGATGACCGCCGATCGATACGCGCAGCTGCGTCAGGCGCTCCCCGACGCCCGGCTGTTGGACTGCTCAAACCTCATCCGTCTGCTCCGCATGGTCAAGACCGGCGACGAGATCGACCGCCTCGCGCGGGCGGCGGATATCAGCGAAGCGGCGGCCATGACGGCCATGGAACAGGCGAGTCCGGGCGACAACGTGCAGGACGTCATCCGCCGGTTCAGGGCGGAGCTGGGGGACCGTGGGGCGGACCTGGACCATTTCGCCTTCGGCGTTCAAGGGCTCGGGATCGCGACGGAACCGGATTTCATTCTGGGAGAGTCCGTCGTGGAGTACGTGGACTGGGGATGCCGATACCGGTCCTGTTTCTCTGACACCGGCACCACCTTTGCCATGGAGCCCCTGTCCGGCGACATGCAGGTCCGTTTCGACGCCCTCCGTGCGTCCATGGATGCCGGCCTGGACGCCATACGGCCCGGCGTCAGGTCCTCGGCGGTACAGAAGGCGATGCAGGACGTGGTGGACCAGGCCGGAATGTCCATGTATCCCCACGGCCACGGGGTCGGCATGGAAGTGCGGGACTACCCCGTCCTGGCGCCGGAAAACGGCCTCAGGATCGCCGACGACTGTGTAGACATATCGTCCGACTTGCCCATTGAAGAAAACATGGTGCTCAACGTGGAAGCGCCGCTTTGCCTGGCGGGGGTCGGCTCCCTGCATCTCGAACAGTCCGTCGTCGTAACGGAAAGCGGATCCCGCCCCCTCGCGGAGCAACAAAGGGACAGGCCCGTGTTTCCCCTGGGCACCGCGAACTGATACCACAGACTGATACGCGGGCAGGACGGGGCGAGCCGTATAGACGTGGAAACACGGGCGTAAGGGCTCGCGCCTGAACATGCCGCCGACGTAAACGGCGTATAGATTCCAATGAAGATCTCCAGCGTCATCCTCCACCAGCCCGCGGGCCTGCTTCGCGTATTGACCGACGCGGGGCCTGAGGGGCACTGTACAGGCGTCACCGCGTCCGCGTCCGATCTGGATGGCGTGGCATCCATCCTGGTGCGCTCGGATCCCGCGGACCGGGAACGGATCTGGCGGGCGATGCACGAGATGCACAGCGGGTTGTCCACCTCCCTTCGTGCCGGGATAGACGTCGCCCTGTGGGACCTCTCGGCAAAGATAGCGGGCCGACCGCTCTTCAGGCACTCAGGCGGGTTCCGGGACCGCGTTCCGGTCTGTCTTGCAGGTACGGCTGGAGGCGCGGTGCAGGCTGAGGGCACCGCCCCCAATGACCGGGCCGACCGGACCGACCAGGCTGGACACGTTGACCAGGCCGCCTGCGAGATCGTCCAGGAGGCAAAAGAGGCGCAGCAAGCCAGATACAGGGCCTATCGGTTCGGCTCAATCCCGGATGAAGCAGCGCTCATACACCTGGTACGGGAGGTCCGCGCGGCCGTAGGACCGGACTTCCCCCTGGTCCTCGACGGCCGTGCCCGCTGCACAGTGGACGAGGCGATACGGATCGGCGGAGCGCTCGACGAGGCGGACTATTTCTATTTCGATCATCCCCGCCCGCGGGGGGACCACACCGGCGGTAAGCAGGCGGCCGGAGCAATCGATACCCCGACCAGCGCCGAAGTGCGCAGTCCCATGGAAGCGTCGCAGGTCATGGCTTCCCAGTCCGCCGATCACCTACGTGCCGGCGTGCAAAGTTCCGGCGGGTTTACGGACGTGCTGAAGTCGGCCCGGTGCGCCGAGGCGTTCGGGGCATACTGCCATCTGGACGGCATGGGGATCAGCGACGGATTCGCCCACTTGCACCTCGCCGGCGCACTCAGGAATACCCCCTTTCTCGAGATGACAGGTCACGAGGCAACGTCGTCATTTGTACGAAACGCACCGCGGGTGAAAGACGGCTTTATCCAGGTGCCTGATCTTCCCGGTCTCGGGATGGACATCGACCTGGGCGCGGTATCTGAAAGCACGTCGGAATCGATCGAAATCTGAAATGGCGCGTTACCAGGAAGTGCGATAACAGGAGGCGCGTTACCAGGAGGCACGCTATCCAGGGTTGGAAAGACCATGCAGATCAAAGACGTCAAATGTTACGTACTGAAAGGTGAAACCGAGACGCGCAGCGAGCGTTGCGCGGACCGGGGCAGTATGGCATTTGTGCCGCCGGGCATCTCCGGTCTGTTTACACACGATCAGGGTTTCGGCGCCGGCGCGCCCGACGGATTCGAATTTACCGGGGATAGTCCGGAACAGAAATACCGCCTGGTGATCCGGCTCGTGACGGACGGGGATCTGGACGCCTACGGGGAATATGCCACGGGATTCGATGCCCGGGACCTGGAATGGCAGGGCAAAATGTTCCTGGCCCGTTACGCTCACATGCTCATCGGCGTGGACGCCTTCGACCGGGAATACATCTGGCAGCGGTTCTGGATGGCTCAGCGCTTCATGTACACGGGAAGAGGGTTGATCGACACGGTCGACCGCATGCTGTGGGATCTGGCGAGCCGGAGCGCCCGGCTCCCCATCTACAAACTGCTCGGTGCGTGCCGCGAGAACGTGCCCGCCTACTGCAACGTGGGCGGCCGGACCATCGACGACCTGGTGGCCCATGCGGTGACGCGCGTGAACGAGGAAGGATTCATCGGCTGCAAGGATCATTCCTACCGGGGCGTGAAGGCCAACGGAGAAATGGCCGTGAAGCTGCGGGAAGCGCTGGGCGATGACATCATGCTCTTTCATGATCCGGTCGAATCGTACACCTACGAGGAGGCTGTGAAGGTGGGACGCATCATGGAGCAGTGCGGATATCGCTGGATCGAAGAACCGCTGCAGGACTATGACATCCTTGGGCTGCAAAAATTGTGCGCCACCCTGGACCTTCCGGTCCTGACCCTGGAGTGGATCGGGGCCATTGGAGGGCAGCCGTATAACACGGCGCCTTACCTGGCGATGAGGGCCGCCGATATCGTCCGCCAGCGGGGAATCGGCATAACAGGACAAGTGAAACAGGCCCAGCTTGCCGAAGGCTTCGGAGTGGAGGTGCACGGCGGGGATCCCCACGTCATCCTGGCCATCGGAAACGACCCCGTCTTCGAAGCCTTCATGGGGCTGCAGCCGCGTCCGGAAGAGGAGGATCTCGACTGCAGGGGCACGCTCGTCGTAGAAAACGGCGCCATGTCGATCGCCTGGAGCGACCGGCCCGCGCCCGAACCGGACTGGGACGAGATGGCTCGTAGCGCGATAACGGTAATCTGACTGGAACATCCAGAAAGTGGAGTAAACATGTCACAAACGATCAGATGGGGCATACTCGGAACGGGCGCGATTGCCCACAAGTTCGCGGAAGCAATGGGCTTTGTGCCCGATGGGGAAATAGTCGCGGTGGGATCCCGGGCGCAACACACGGCGGATGCCTTCGGCGACGAGTTCTCAGTGCCAAGGAGACATGCTTCCTACCCGGCCCTGGTGGAAGACCCGGAAGTCGACGCGATCTACGTGTCCTCTCCCCACCCCATGCACCACGATAACACCCTGCTCTGCCTGAACGCGGACAAGGCCGTGCTCTGCGAGAAGCCTTTTGCGCTGAACGCCCGCGAAGCGGAGTCGATGATCCAGTGCGCAAGAGACCGGGGCCTTTTCCTGATGGAGGCCATGTGGACGCGGTACCTGCCCGCAATTGCGCAGGTACGCCGGTGGCTCGCCGAGGATGCCATAGGCGAAGTAAGGAATATGATGGCCGACTTCGGATTCCGCGCGAACTTCAACCCGGAGGGCCGCCTGCTGAACCCGGTCCTGGGAGGCGGCGCCCTCCTCGACATCGGCGTTTACATCGTCTCGCTGGCCTCGATGGTCTACAGAGCACAGCCGGTCCAGGTTGCGGCGCTGGCGGATATCGGCACGACCGGGGTGGATGAGCAGACCACCATGGCTTTTCGCTACGGTTCAGGCGCCATGGCCTCCCTGGCCTGCGCCGTCCGGACCGACACGCCCAGGGACGTCCGGATCCTGGGGACGCGAGGCAGTATCCATGTTCCGGCACCGTTCTATGACGCACAGATCGCGACGCTGAACGCGGGCGGCGAAGACCCGGTCACGGTCCAGCCCGACCGGGTGGAGAACGGATTCAAGTACGAGATCGAGGAAGCGGGCCGGTGCCTGCGGGAAGGGTTGCTCGAGAGTCCCGCGCTCCCGCTGGACGAGACCCTGGCCATCATGCGGACCCTGGACGCCGTCCGGGCAGAGATCGGGTTGAAGTACCCGATGGAGGCGTGATTCCTGTCGAGGGCACGGGAACACCTCTTCCGACATCACTGGATAGTTTCGTGTTTATTCGTACGATTATAGAGGAGCCCCCATGGAGTACGGCAACATTACGAACGTAGAAAAGCCCGTATCGCGCCTGGTGCAGGGTACGATCATGTTGAGTACCGCTGAAGAAGACTACAGCTTCGACCTGCTGGATCAGGTGTACGAGGCCGGCATTAACACCTTCGACAGCGGCCATCTGTACGGCGGCGGAGATTGCGAACGCACACTGGGCCGATGGATCGAAGCCCGGGGCCTGCGTGACGAAATTGTCATTCTTACCAAATGTTGCCACATGAACGCTGACCGGGCGCGCGTAACGCCCTACGATATATCATCGGACCTCCACGACTCCCTGGCCCGGCTGCGTACGGATTACATCGATCTCTACCTGTTACATCGCGATGACATCCGCGTGCCCGTCCGGCCTATCGTGGACCGGCTTAACCACTACATCAGCGCAGGCAACCTGGGCGTCATCGGCGGCTCCAACTGGACCCACGACCGCATCGAGCGGGCCAACCTGTACGCCGCGACCAGCGGCCAGCAGCCCTTCACGGTAAGCAGTCCCAATTTCAGCCTGGCCGAACAGGCCGAACCGCCCTGGAGGGGATGTATCAGCATCAGCGGGAAAGACGGTGCCGAAGCGCGTTCCTGGTACCAGGAAAACCAGATGCCGCTTTTTACCTGGTCCAGCATCGCCAATGGGTTCTTTTCGGGCCGGGTGAACCGGGAGAACTATGGCGGGTTGGTCGAACAGGGCCTGTTCGACGAAAGCGCGGTACGGGCCTACTGTACGGACGAGAACTTCGAACGGCTGGACCGCGTCGGACAGCTGGCGGAGGAAAAGGAACTGTCCATCCCCCAGGTCGCCCTGGCCTACGTGCTCGGACAGCCCCTGAATATATACGCCCTCGTGGGCGCTCGAAACGGCGATGAAATCAGGGCCAACCTGCAGGCGCTGCAAACGGAACTTTCCGCTGACGAGATGGCCTGGCTGAACCTGGAGCGATCGGAACGTCAATGACCGGGTGGACCGCCCGTGACCTGGCGCAAGATCTCGTAACCCGGCAGGAGAATCCACGAACCGGTGCGAAAGGTTGTTTTTAAAACCATGAAACCCACTAAAACCTTGAAATCCGCTGTTGTCTGTCTTGGCGTCCTCGTGATGGCAGCCTGCGTCCTCCTGCTTGCAGGCCACCCCGAAGCCCAGGTACGCAATGCCGTGGGCAAGGTGATGCCCGCGGACGCGGCGCCTCCGGACCGGCAGGTATTCCGTTTCCTGAACGACGAGCCGACCAACCTGGACATTGGCGTGGCCATCTACGAGGTGGGCGGCATCGTCTTCCTCTTCGAACGCCTCACCATGCTGGACCACAACAACCGGGTGATCCCGGGAGCCGCATCGGAATGGACGGCAAACGAGGACCAGTCGAAATGGACCT
Source organism: Candidatus Latescibacterota bacterium (assembly GCA_022821935.1). GTDB lineage: Bacteria > JAAXHH01 > JAAXHH01 > JAAXHH01 > JAAXHH01 > JAAXHH01. The sequence goes on along the minus strand of JAJECR010000228.1, from coordinate 1,047 downwards.
TTAAAATGCGGTCCGGCGCGCGGTGGAGCGACGGCCGGCCGGTGACGGCCCACGATTTCGAGTATAGTTACAAGCGTATGCTGGATCCGGCGTCTGGGAGCGGCTACGCCTTCTTCTATTATAACATCAAGGGCGCCAGGGAATTCAACACCGGGCAGACCGCCGATCCGAAATCGGTTGGCGTTTACGCGGAAGACGACATGACCCTCGTGATCGAAACCGAAGGCCCCTGTCCCTATCTGCCCATGATCGCCGCCTTCTTCACATCGATCCCGGTGCCGCGCTGGCAGGTGGAGAGATTCGGTCCCCGCTGGGCGTCGGACGAAAACGTCGTGAGTAATTCATCCTACAAGGTCGACCGTTGGCGCATTGGCGAGCGCCTGACGCTATCCCTGGATGCCTACTACAACGGGCCGGTGAAAGGGTATTTATCGGAGATCCACTCCATCTTTAAGAACCGCGGCAACACTGGACTGCTTTCCTACGAAAACGACGAACTGGACCTGGTGCAGATCGACGTGCGCGATCTCAGCCGGATCGAGGCGGACCCTGTATTGAGCGCCGAATTGCACAAGTACATGGATTTCAACGCGCTCTATTTATTCTTCAGGACGCGCGAAGGCCTGTTCAGCGACCACCGCGTGCGAAAGGCCATCAGCCACGCCATCGACCGGGACGCGCTGTGTAACATCGTGCTCCGGGGCACGGCACTCCCGGCGTACACTATGCTTCCCCCGGGATTCCCGGGTTACACCGGCGATGCATTGCAGGATGTGCAGCGATACGACCCCGATCTGGCAAGGGAACTTTTGGCCGAAGCCGGATATCCGGGCGGACGGGGGTTCCCTTCCGTGGACATCTGGCTGCGCAACGATCCGAACCGCATCATGGCCGCCGAGGCCGTGTCGGGCATGCTGTCCAACAACCTGGGGCTGAAGGTGGGTGTGCGGAACATGGAGCCCCGTGTCTACAGCGAGGCCATGGCCCAGTACCGGATTGACCTCAGCCTAATCCCCTTCCAGTACGATTTCCCCGATCCACACAACC
>JAJECR010000233.1 GCA_022821935.1 Candidatus Latescibacterota bacterium | reverse complement strand
AAAACATCGTGCTGCCGGAAGCCTTCATCGGCAAGGCGCTTGCCATGACCCACACCATCCGGCTCGGTACGGCGCCCACCTGCCTGCCCTATCACCATCCCGCCCACGTGGCCACGCGCCTGGCCTTCATGGACCATCTCTCTCACGGGCGGCTCAACCTCTGCTTCGGCCCGGGAAGCGTGACGGCGGACCTCGAATTGCACAAGATCGATCCGAAACTCAATGGCGCCATGGCGGCCGAATCGGCGGAGATGATCCTGCAGCTGTGGAGCCAGGAACCGCCCTATCACCTGCACGGCCGGTTCTGGCAGATCGATCTTGAGGAAAACGTGGACCACGACACGCTGATCGGTTACATCCACAAGCCCCTGCAGCAGCCCCATCCGCCCATCTGCGCGCCAGGGATGAGCATGAACTCCCATACCATGAAGACCGCGGGGGCGAAGGGGTGGTCGCCCATCAGCGCGAACATCTCCCCGGTCAACGTCGTGGCGGACAACTGGCGGGTGTACGAGCAGGCCGCCCGTGACGCCGGCCGCACGCCGGACCGCAACGACTGGCGCATCTGCCGCAGCATCTTCATCGCCGACAGCAAGGAGGAAGCGGCGGAGAAGGTTCGTACCAATTCCCTGGGCCAGGGCTTCGAATACATCGGCGGGCTCTTCGACCAGGGGCTGGGCAGGAAGATGCTCAAGCGGGACCAGGAAATGCCCGATGCGGAATGCAACCTGGATTACATGATGCGGGAACAGATTATCCACGGGGACGCGGACGAGGTGATCCGCCGGCTGAACCTGATGCGGGAGGAGACCGGTGATTTCGGTACGCTGATTCTCATGGGCTACGACTGGGACGACAAGGACGCCTGGCTCCGCAGCATGGACCTTTTCGTGAACGAAGTCATGCCGGCGATGAACTGAAGGGACGACGCGGGACGGGTCCGGACGACACGGGTCGAGCCCGGACGACGTGATCAGGCGGCGGTTCCGCTACGGCTGCGGATTATCCCCGCCTGATTCGGACGGCCAAACAAATAGAAGGAGCATCCATGAAGGGTCCACGCCTTCCCTACCGCTACGATCATTACACCTGGGTCGAGCTGCGGGACAAGGTAAAGGAGCAACCCGCTGTAATCTTGCCCGTCGGCTCCACGGAAGACCACGGCTATCACATGCCCATGGACGTAGACACGTTCCTGGTGAGCAGCGTGTGCGAAGGCGCCGCGAAGCTCATCCCCGACGAGGTGCTGATCCTGCCGGCCCTGCCCTATGGTTTCGAGGACCATCATATGGATTTCCCCGGAACCATCACCGTGCGGGACGACCACCTGCAGAACTTCGTGGTGGACATCACCCGGAGCGTGGCCCACCACGGTTTCCGTAAGATCCTGATCGTCAACGGACACGGCTCCAACGCCACCATCCTAGAGACGGCCTCGCGGCGGACGGTCATCGAGACGGACGCCCACTGCGGGACGCTCAACTGGTGGAGCGTGGCGCAGTCGAAGCTGTGGGAGATCGGCGACTCCGAACTCCAGTCCCACGCCGACGAAATCGAGACCTCAGTCTACCGCTACCTCAACGACGACGCGATCCAGATGGACAGGGCGGTGCGGGAAGTGAAGATCCCCGTATCGAAGTACTACTGGCGCGGCTGGATCCGCGGCAAGGGTGCCTCTCCCCTGCGCATGATGGACCAGTGGTCCCGGATAACCGAGTCCGGCGTCATCGGCGACGCTACCGTCGCCACGGTGGAAAAGGGCGAACAACTCTACGAGGCGGCGGCGTCAGAGCTGGCTTCCCTGATCCGGGAATTCCGCGAGTTGCCCATCGAGCCCCGGGTCGACCTGCACTGACGCATTGCCGTCGAGTTCGGGACGACGGAGAGAAATCCCCTCACGGGACCTCTCGGACGGACGTCAACCCATTGCCCCGCAGAAAATCTGCTCATGAACGGCGAAACATTTAAAAGCATCCGATCCAGTCGTATCTTCCGCCGGATGTCGAAGTGGCTGGCCCCGGACACCTGGATGAAGCGCTGCACCTATGCCGGGCTGATTATGGCGGCGGCGTCCCTCCTGGGCACCTGGCATGCCGTGGTCACCTGGCTCGTCGTGCCGGCGATCGTCCTGCTGACCGCCAGCATCTTCTACTACGCCTGGAAGACGCTCTCGTGGCTCCGGAACCGTCTGCTGTGGAAAGTCCGAAACCGGATTCTCGTATCGTTCCTCTTCGCGGGCCTCGCGCCCCTTTGCATCGCTTCTTCAATCAGTCTCCTCGTCGGATGGCTCTGGATCGGAACCCTGGGGACCAATCTGGTCGCCCGCCACCTCGAGGAGACGACCAACCGGCTCGATCATCTGCCACTCGAATTACAACGGATCCTCGTGAGGACGGCGTCGGACCACAGACAGCCCTTCGCCAGGGCCGTGGACGAAATCGCACGGGACAATCCGGACCTTTCCGACCTCTCGATCAGCGTTTTCGAGGACGGCCGTCCGGTGCATGCGACTCCGCCTTTCGACGCCCCAGAATCACTTCCAGACTGGCTGCTCCAGACAGGCCATTTCGCCGACGTGGTATCCGACAGCCTGTCCGACGGCCCTTCCTCGCTGTCCTTTCGCGCCGGCGACGCGATCGAGTTCCGGGGACAGGACCTGTACGTCCTCGCATCCATGCCGCTGGGACAGGCCTACCGGACGAAGATATGGGAAGACCTGGGCGCGCAGGTCTCGTATCTGGCGGGCCCGGTTAACGAGGAGATCTCCTTCTTCGAGCCTCCTCCATTGGACGTGGCGTGGCGCCAGTTGCCGCTTCTGGGGGCGCTTCACGTGCCGTGGGGCTTCTCCTTCGCCGCCAGGTCCTGGACGCACGGTGTGAACAACGTGACGGTACTGGGCCTGGACCTGGACCCGATACGCATACTCGAGGCCACCGTCAGCGCAGACATGCTGCTGTCCGGTATTCCGCTGTTGTACATAGTCATCGTCTTATGCACCATACTCGTTTGCTTCGAACTGGCATCCTTCATGATCGGGCTGCTCGTTTCGAGGCGGATTACCACGGCGGTACGGGGGCTGTACGAGGGAACGGAGGCCATTCGCTCCGGCAGGATGGACTTTCGCGTGGAAGAAAGAGCGCGGGATCAACTTGGCGAACTCAGCCGCTCCTTCAATACGATGGCGCAGAGCATTGAAGTGCTGATGAATGAGGAAAGAGAGAAAGAGCGCATCGAAACGGAACTGTCCATGGCGCGGGACGTGCAGGCCCGTTTCATACCCAGCACGCCTCCGCTACAGGGTCCTCTCGAACTGGCAGGAGCCTGGATACCCGCCCGTACGGTCAGCGGCGACTACTATGATTTCATCGAACACCGGAATCGCATGCTGGATATCGTGGTCGGCGATATCTCGGGCAAGGGCATCTCGGCGGCGCTCACGATGGCCGGTCTGCAGGCGTCCCTGCGGTCCCAGGCGCTGGACCCCGCACTGGAAGGAAGCCCGGACAGGCTGTCCAGCCTGATGTCCCGCCTGAACGTCTACCTGTGCCACAGCACGGCGCCGGAGCGATTCGCCACGCTCTTCATCTGCACTTTCCACATGGAAACGTCCAGGTTGAATTACTGCTGCGCCGGGCATAATCCGCCCTTGCTCCTTCGCGAAGGCAGCGATGATGTCACGCTGCTCGAAAGGGGCGGGTGCCCGATCGGGCTGTTTCCGGAAGTGGAATTCGAAGAAGGCTCCGTCCGTGTCGATCCGGGAGATCTCTTCGCGGTCTATACTGACGGCATTACGGATGCGCTCAACACGAAGGATGAAGATTTCGGAGAAGCGCGCCTACAGCAGGTCATATCGCAAAACCGCGACCGGCCCAGCGAGGATATCCTGGACCGGATCCTCGTCTCCGTACACGACTTCTCCCTGGGCGCGGAACAGTTCGACGACCAGACCGCCGTAGTCGGCCGTGTGCGCTAAAACGCGTCGCTGACTCGGTTCAGAGCGGCCCGGCTGCCGCCGGGCGCGGCGCCACCAACGGGCCACACCGCACTGTCTGCATGCTATGCCGGAGAAGGTAACGAAACCCCCCTTGCCGCGGCAATCCCCGCAATCACGTAGCAAACTGCCGCCGCCGTTACCACCAGGACAAATCCCCACTGCATGGCGATGATCATGGCCAGCGGAGAAGCCAGGACCGAGGCGCACCCGTTGACGCCCCAGGCCCAGGGGACCAGGGCGGCGGACCGCTTTCCGAACCGCTGCAGTCCGAGGGGGAAGGGCAGACCCATGGCGAAGGCCAGGGGCGCGATGAGGACGAGTGCCGCGGCAAGGCGGAGCGCCAGGGGCCACGCGCCCCCATACAGGGCGAGGAGGATCAGGCCGGTAAACACCGGTATAGCCATGACCGCCGGCACCAGGACCAGTCTGGTCAGGGAGATCCCGGGCAGCGCGGCTATGCGATTCGCCGCCAGGCTGCCCAGGCCCGAGCAGAACAGAAATCCCCCCACAGTGGCCGCGCCACCGGTCACGGGGTCGCCCAGCAGACGCTGAATACTCGATAGAAAAGCAATTTCCAGCAGCAGGTAGGCCAGTCCGATGGCGAAGAAGTACGCCGCGGCGATCGACCGGTCCGGCGCGCTTCGAATGTCGGAATTAAAGGCGAAGGGCAGGAGGATCAGGACTATGCCCGCGCAAGTCACGATGACCGCGGCAGACAGAACGAATAGGAAGGCCA
>JAJECR010000350.1 GCA_022821935.1 Candidatus Latescibacterota bacterium | reverse complement strand
GCCCGCCTGGTTTCATCCGCGACGGGCAGGGCGGTCCCGTCCAGGGTCAATCCAACCCCGCTGTTACGACACAAGTGCAGGGCGTCCGAACTGAGTCCGTCGCTCACGTCGATCATGGCGTGGACCCATCCGCTGCGGGCCAGTATGCCTCCCTCATGGACCCGTGGAACGGGCGTACGGTGACGGTACAGCGCGTCCTCGAACCGGTCCGGCAGGCTCCCCGCGGCCGGTTGCTCCTGTGCCGACTGAAGCAGACGCAGACCGGCTTCGCTCGCACCAAGATGTCCGGTTACGCACAGCGTATCTCCAACCCGGGCGCCACCCCGCTGCGCGATGTGCTTCCCCGCCACTTCTCCCCTCACCGTGATGGAGACGACGGTCGGCCCGTCCGTCGAACTCAGGTCACCCCCGACGATGGATACGGAATGGCCGGAGTGGCGCGCAAGGTCGCAAAACCCCGCGTACAATGCCTCCACGTCTTCCGCCGTGCGATGGACCGGAAGACAGAGGGTCGTCAACGCGTGCCTGGGCACGCCGCCCATGGCCGCGATATCGCTGTAGTTGGCGGCCATGCTCTTCCATCCGATCTGCCTCCAGGACGAGAAGGCGACGTCGAAATCCACGCCTTCCACGAAGGTATCGGTCGTCAGCAGGGTCGTCATGCCGGGCCCGGACGCTACGGCCGCGGCGTCATCGCCGACCCCTAGAAGGACGCTCGGATCCGACTGGGGCAGCGCGGTCCTGATACGCCGGATCAGTTCGAATTCGCTGGGAAGGCCGGTGCCTTCCTGCTGATTTGCCACGGTTCATCGTTTCCTTCTCGCGCGGCCGGTACGCGCGAATACATGCCCAAGCGTCATCCGCTTATCTCTGCGTCATCCGCCTTCGCGGCGTCATCCGCCTTCGCGGCGCCATCCGCTTTCGCTAACGCGTCCTTCGCGAACCGCCCTTCGGGCCGTTCCCTCGAGCGTGTGAAGATCTCTATGCCGGCCGTCACGCCGCCGGCGAAGAGCAGCCCTTCCAGGGCGCCCAGGGCGACCTGGGTGGTGCGGCCGAATTCTCCCTCGCCGAAGATCGTCGCAAGGGTTTCGAGCCGTATCTGCGACGCGCTGAAGGACTGCCGCATGATTTCCAGGCTGCCGGTGAACATGTTGCCGCCCATCACGGTCAGGGCGATACTGGCGGCCATGCCTCCCAACGCGCCGAAGACGATATAGAGCAAGCTTCTCCACTGCCCGGGCCGCCTGACCAGGTAGTACGTGGCGACCGGACCGAGGGCCACGCCCGCGCCGATAAACGCGCCCTCGAGACCCCCGGTGAGACCCGCGGGATACTGGCCGAACAGGGTTTCAAGGGTATCTGAGCTGTACAGATTGAATGCCGCGCCCACCACGCCGCCGCCCAAAGCCCCGCCCACGACACCGAGCCACCGGCTGTACTTCCCCGAGACGCGCCGAAGGGCGACCATGCCAAAGGACACGCCCGCACCGCCAAAAGCGCCGCCGAACAGGCCCAGGCCTGCCAGGACGAAAATGGGCGAGAGCGCTTCCGACGGCAGGCCGGAACTGGTGGCGGCGAGGGCGGTCCCCAGGAGAAGTCCGCCAAGCAGGCCGGCCACGGCGCCGCCGAACGTTCCGCCGATACCTTGCTGCATGATGTCGATCCCGCCCTGTTGCAGGCGCATCAAGATGAAACCGACCATCACCATAACCCTGTAAAGCCGGGAAAGCTTGACCGACCGGTTCTGTTCCCGCAGAAACGCCAGGCTGACCGCGCGCTGCAGGCGGCTTACAGACTCGTTACCCGTGGGACGGGTCAGGATGGATTCCACGGCCGAACCGAACCAGTCCGCCAATTCGATGCTCGCCGCCCTGCGCACCTTCAGCGCGGGGTCCCGCAAGGCGAGTTGCCTGAGCCGGTTGTTCAGGGCCGCGCAGCGCACGGGCCGGGATGACTCCACCGCGCGTCGGCGGACTTCCTGGCGATCGTTGTACATGGCCTCCAGGATCACGTTCAGCGCATCCGGAACCTTTTCCACCAGCCAGGCCGGCACGGGCCGATCCCTGTTGAGCAGACTGATGCAGAGCAGGTACGCTTCCTGGCCGGAGACCCCGATTTCTTCCAGGTAGGGCGAGAGCAGATCCAGGCTTTCACGGTCCATGATGAGCTGGTAGGTCCGGTAATTCTCCACCGACCGTTCGAGCAGGCTGCGTGCCTGCTTTGCTTCATAGACGCTGTTGGTCAGCCAGCGCGACACCTCCGGAATCATGCATTCGTGGGCGAGTTCGAGCCACCCCTCTCCTTCCTGGTTCCGTCGCCTGACGATACGGGCATCGACCAGTTCCCCAAGCAGTGCTCCAAGGGCAGCGTCGTCGTACCGGTCACCGACCTGGACACGCGAAGCCAGTTCGGCCTCCCGCACGATGATGAGCCGTTCATCCGCGGAGATGAGCGCCAGAAGTACCTGCTGCACCACGGACAGGTCGGCCGGCGAAAACCGGCGGAGCACCCTCGCAAGATAGTCCGCAAGGATCTGCGAAGCGCCGCCCAGATCGTCATAGGCCGATTCCGTGATCAGGTTTCCCGTATTACGTTGATCGTAGAGCGTATCGCATACGATCTGCAGATGGGGCGGATCGACGGCGTCCTGGTCGGAGAGATCATCCAGCAGACGGTTCACGAGTGTGTCTTCGAACCGGCATCCTACCCGCCAGGCCGGCCCCGTGATAGCCCGGACTGCCTGTTCGGAGGATAGACGGGCGAGCCTGTACTCGTGGTGGAAGATCTCCGGCACCGCCGGTTTGAGTTGGCTCATCTCCGCGAGCATGTCCTCCCTCAGCACGAACACGAACTGCAGCGGCAACGTATCATCCTCCATGATCGCGCCCAGTTCGCTGATGAACGCCTGCCGGCTCTTCGCATCGAGCAGGAGGAAAAATTCTTCGAACTGGTCCAGCATGACGACGAGACGCGATGACGGACCGGACCAGTGCCCGTGAAGCAGTTCCCGAAGAGAAAGACCGTCCGGGTCGAAGTCGCCCTCTCCGGTCTCCAGGACGAGTCGCCGGACCACGCGCGTCATGTGTTGCAGCGGATCGGTAAAGCTCCGGATGATACAAGCCCGATGTCCCTGGTCCTGCAGCCAGGGGATGAGGCCGGCTCGAAGAATCGAGCTCTTGCCTACGCCGGAACGGCCGTAGAGGAGAAACGACCGCCGGGAAAGGATGCGGGAACAGATGTTCTCGATCTCCTCCTCGCGGCCGAAGAACAGGCCCTGGTCGTTTTCAGTGTAATAGTCGAGGAACTTGTACGGCCGCGTGGGCTTGGCCTGGGTCGGCTTGCCTTGAAGGGCCGGCGGGGACGGTTCCTCCAGGATCTCCACCGCGTCGCCGATGAAGACGTATCCATGCTTGGGGACCGTTTTGACGTAACGGGGGTTCGACGCGTCGTCCCCCAACTGTTTTCGGATCGACTTGATACACTGGGTCAGCGCCGTATCGCTGACGATTACGTCCTCCCATACTTCGTCGAAGATACGGTTTTTTTCCACCAGTTGCCCCGCGTTGGACACCAGCAGCACGAGTACGTCGAAATACCTGGAACTCAAAGGCAGCGCGGTGTCTTTCAGGCGAACCTGCCGATTCTGGATGTCCAGCACGAAGTCGTCGAACCGGAAGCCTTTGGCAGCCGTCTGTTGCGTCATTCGGGGCTCAATGGACGGATTTAGGGGAGAAAGTCGAAGTATTCATACATTCCTCACAGAATACTCACGGAGGCCTCATGCAATCCATTTATAGAATGAATATAATCCCCTCATGAGCATATGTCTAATCTTCCACCTGCTGCGAATCCGATTGTGAGACCGCAGCGTTCATGTTTAATTACATCCGACAAGGGGGGTAAGCGCCATGTTATCCCATTTCTGTTCCATTCCCGAAGCCGTGGAAGAAGTCCAGGCCGGACGCGTACTGATCGTCATCGATGACGAAAACCGTGAGAACGAGGGCGACTTCATGGTGGCCGCTGAAAAGGTCACGCCTGAAATCATCAACTTCATGTCGCGGTACGGACGGGGGTTGATCTGTCTGCCCGCCACGAAGCAGCGGCTTGAAGAACTGGATATTCCCATCATGGTCAATGGAAAGACGTCGATCGCGGACACGCCCTTCACGGTGTCCGTGGATGCCGTGAAGGGCGTGACATCCGGCATTTCCGCGCATGACCGGGCCATAAGCGCCCGGTTGTTCGTGAGCCCGG
>JAJECR010000155.1 GCA_022821935.1 Candidatus Latescibacterota bacterium | reverse complement strand
GATCAGTTCTCGGAGTACATCAAGCTGAACCAGCAGGCGCCCGATGAGATCCTGCTGTCTATGCAGAACATGGACGACGCCCAGCGCCTCGTGGACACCATGTCGGCCTTCATACAGCAGAGCCCCCAGGTCAAGCAGCGGCTCATCGAAGCGCCTTCGATCATCGAGCAGCTCGACGAACTGGCCGCCATCCTGGCCACGGAGCTCGAGATCCTGGAGATCAAGAACCAGCTCGACGGTGAAGTCCGCGACAGGATACACAAGTCACAGCGCGAGTTCTTCCTCCAGGAACAGATGCGCGTGATCAAGCAGGAACTGGGCGAACTGGAGGATCTGCCGGAAAACCTGGGTGGCCTGGCCCAGCAGATCGCGGACGCGAAGATGCCCAAAGAAGCCCACGAAAAGGCTATGAACGAGCTGGACAAACTCCAGCAGATGCATCCCACGTCCCCCGAAGCGACCGTGATCCGCAACTACCTCGAATGGCTCGTCGAGGTGCCGTGGCGGAAACGGACGCGGGACAACCGGGAGATCGCCAGGGTGGAGTCCGTGCTCGACGCCGATCACTACGGGCTGGAAAAACCGAAGGAACACATCCTCGAATACCTGTCTGTGATCCAGCTCACCAGGCACCTGAAGGGTCCCATCCTATGCCTGGTCGGCCCCCCGGGCGTGGGCAAGACGTCCCTGGGCCGTTCGATCGCGCGCGCCATGGGCCGCAAATTCGTCCGCATGTCGCTCGGCGGCGTGCACGACGAAGCCGAGATACGGGGCCATCGCCGGACCTATATCGGTTCCATGCCTGGACGCATCATACAGGCGATGCGCCGCGCGGGGACCGTGAATCCGGTCATCCTCCTCGACGAAGTGGACAAGCTCGGGCGTGACGTGCGCGGCGATCCCGCGTCGGCCCTGCTGGAGGTGCTGGACCCCGAACAGAACAACGCCTTCAACGACCACTATCTTGAAGTGGACTACGACCTGTCCCGGGTGTTGTTCCTGACGACGGCCAATACGACCGATACCATTCCCCCGGCCCTGAACGACCGCATGGAGATCCTCGAACTGCCCGGTTATCTCGAAAACCAGAAGCTGGCCATCGCGCGGGGGTTCCTCGTACCGAAGCAGATCGAAGCCCACGGACTGAAGAAGGAACGCGTCACGTTCAGGAAAGACGCCCTGCTGGCCGTCATCCGGGAATACACCCGCGAAGCCGGGGTCCGCGGACTGGAACGCAATATCGCCGCGGTCTGCCGCAAGCTGGCCCGCAAGGTGGTGGAAGGCAGGTCCCGGAAACGGATGCAGGTCACGCGCAATCAGCTTTCAGGGTACCTCGGCGTACCGCGCTACCTGGACTCCGAAGTCGTGAAACAGGATTCGGTGGGTCTTGCCACGGGACTTGCGTGGACGCAGTCGGGAGGCGACATCCTCACCATCGAGGTCAGTGTGCTGAACCGCCGCGGGTCGGGACGACTGACGCTGACCGGCCAGCTGGGGGAGGTAATGCGGGAGTCGGCCCACGCGGCGCTCACCTATGCCCGGTCCAGGGCCGCCTCGCTGGGACTCGATCCGGATTTCTACAAGAACGTCGAGATCCACGTGCACATGCCCGAAGGCGCGATCCCGAAGGACGGCCCCTCCGCCGGAATCACCATCGCGACGGCGCTCTGCTCGGCGCTGACCGGCGTGCCGGTGCGGTGCGACATCGCCATGACGGGCGAGATTACGCTCCGGGGAAACGTGTTGCCCATCGGCGGACTGAACGAGAAACTGATCGCCGCCCTCCGGGCCGGCATCAGGGAAGTGGCGATCCCGCTCCGCAACCGGAAGGACCTGGTGGATGTTCCGCCGGAGGTGAGGAACGAGATCGAAATCCGCCCGGTATCTACCATGGACGAAGTCCTCAAGCGGACCATGGGCATTACGGTCGTGGAATCCCATGTGCCCGCCCTTCTCCCCAATCAGACCGTCCCGCAGCCGTCCATCAAACCGCTTTAGTCAGCTGCCCCGTCCAGGGCCGCCGCGGTCAGGCGCCACAGCGTTCAACACGCCGCCTCTTCCGGATCGGATACGAGGCGCCACATGCGTTCAACACGCCGCTCCCTCCAGACCGGCAACCGCCTTCCCGGCGCCGGTTATCTCCAGCATTCTACGCGTACCGTCTCCGATTTCGATATGCACCGTGATCGCGTCGGAGGGCATGATCTCCGGGAATCTGTCGCCCCACTCCACGAGGCAGACGCAGGTGTCCGCGTATTCGTCGAAACCGAGTTCCAGCACCGCATCCGGGCTGTCCAGCCGGTAGAGGTCGAAATGGGCCACGGGAACCCGGCCAGGCTGACCGTCGTATTCGTTCACGAGGGTGAAGGTAGGGCTCGTGACCGGTTCGCCGACGCCCAGGCCGGCGCATATGCCCTGGATGAAACAGGTCTTTCCGGCGCCGAGATCTCCGGCGACCAGCACCGTGTCCCCCGGCTCCAGGGCGGTTGCCAGTTGCCTTCCGACGCGCGCCGTTTGACCCGGCCCGTCCGTTTCGAAAGTACGGCGTTCAGGCCGGCCGGGCTGCCCGGGATGTGCCGGTGTGTCCGAATGGATATGAGCGCTCACCCGATTACCTTCAGTCCACCCATGTAGGGTACCAGCACCTCCGGTATGCGGATGCTGCCCTGCGCGGTCTGATAGTGCTCCATGACCGCGATCAGGGTCCGCGCCATGCCCATGCCCGAACCGTTCAGGGTGTGCACGAACCGGCTTTTACCGTCCTTGTCCCGGTACCGGATCCCGCTTCTCCGCGCCTGGAAATCCTCGAAGTTGCTGCACGAGGAGACTTCCAGCCAGCGGTTTACGCCGGGCGCCCAGGCTTCCAGGTCGTAGCATTTCGCCGCGGCGAAACTCAGGTCGCCCGTGCTCAGGTTCATCACACGGTAGGGGATGTTCAGCAGCTGCAGCACTTCCTCCGCGTCGTTCACCAGCGAATCCAGTTCATCGTAGGAGGTCTCGGGACGGACGAACTTGACCATCTCCACCTTGTCGAACTGGTGCACCCGGATCAGTCCCCGGGTCTCCCGCCCGTAGGAGCCGGCTTCGCGGCGGAAGCAGGGACTGTAGGCCGTGTAGTAGACCGGCAGGTCGTCCTCGGCGAGGATTTCGTCGCGGTGCATGTTGGTGACCGGGACCTCCGCAGTGGGGATGAGGAACAGGTCGTCCATGTCCGTCCGGTACATGTCTTCTTCCATCTTCGGCAGCTGGCCCGTGCCGAACATGCTCTGGCGGTTCACGATGTAGGGCGGGATGACTTCCGTGTATCCGTGCTTCTGGATATGGAGGTCCAGCATGAACTGGATGAGGGCGCGCTGCAGCCGGGCGCCTTCTCCCTTGAACAGGACGAAGTGGCTGCCGGAAATCTTGCCGGCGCGCTGGAAGTCGATGATGTCGAGGGCTTCCCCGAGGTCCCAGTGGGCCTTGCGCTCGAATTCCACTTCAGGCGTGGCGCCCCAGCGGCGCACCTCCACGTTGGCGCTTTCATCCTTGCCGACCGGAACCGACGGATGGGGAATGTTGGGCAGCCGCTCGAGCACCTCCCGCAGCCGCTCCTGGATGTCGGCCAGTTCCGCGTCTATGCCCTTGACGCGCGCGGACACCTCCCGCATTTCCACGATCCGGCCGGAAGCGTCTTCCCCGCCTCGCTTCATGCGCGCGATTTCGTCGGACACGGTGTTACGCCGCTGCTTGAGCGATTCACTCGCCTGAAGCAGTTCCCTGCGCCGGGTGTCCAGGTCGAGGAACCGGTCGACGTCGACCCGCTCGTTCTTGTTCGCGGCCGCCTGTTTTACCGTGTCGGGATTGTTTCTGACGAATCGCTGGTCCAGCATGTTCCCTCCGTGACCGGATGGCGACGGGCCTGAAGCATGTCCAGGCGCCGATGACCGTTGTTCCGTGTGGGCGCTGTCGGTTAAAACACGGTAAAATAGAAACAACCTTCCGGCCCCGGCAAGCATAAACTACGCGGCGTTACCCGGCGAAGGAGATCAACGGTTTCTGAACTCCAGCATCCCCCAGTGGCACAACGCGAAGTCGTATTTCACCGGATCGTCGGGATCGAATTCCCGCAGCGAGCGCGTGACTTCTTCCGCCATCTTCCAGTCCGCCTGCCGCCTGGACGTCAGCCCCAGCCGTTTCGAGATACGGGCTACGTGGGTGTCGATGGGCATAACCAGAGCGGAAGTCGGTATCGTATTCCACAGGCCGAGGTCCAAGGCGTCGCGCCGCACCATCCAGCGGACGTATAGGTTCATCCGCTTGCAGGCGCTCCCGGTCTTCGGGGAGGACAACAGGTAGCGTATACCCGTTTTTGTCGCTAGCCGTCCCGAAGGATGATCGGCCTCCGCGTATCCGAGAAGCGTGTCGGTGAAATGCGTCAACGCGGGTCCCGTATGGGGATCTCCGCCGCGGTAGCCCGCGGAGAAGAGTGCGCCGAGGGACCCGTATCGCCGAAGCGCCTTTTGCATGAGCGCGGCCAGCATGGCCAGATCCCATCCCCGTGTCCACCGGTATACGAACCCGTCGAAGCGCCCGGCGTCCCGCCCGGGTTCGTACTCCATGACGAAATCCCCTGGCGCTCCGCCCATCCTTCTCAGGATTTCACCAACCGCGCCCGTAATCAGCTCAGCCCGGCCGTAAGCCAGCGACGCCGCGACCAGGCCGGCGATTTCCTGGTCTGCGGGACGGTCGTACCGCCTAACCACTTCGAGAGGGTCTGGCGAGATCATGGACGGATCGAAAGACCGGTAAAGTTCCTCAAGCCGGTCTTTCAGCGCGGTTCTACCGGAACGGGGCATGTCGACAGGTCCGAATTCATGTCCGGGTCTGACCCGGACGCCGATAAGGAATGTCACTGGCGGCTTGACTTGAATATATATTGTATACGGCCGGTTTCATAACCCGATTTACGCAGGCTATGGTCCCGGGCACGCTGATGTTCAACCGTGATACGCTGGAAAGGTACCCGACGTGAAACCAGAACAGTTGATGGAACAGATAGCACGGAGCCGGATCGATCCGGTGTACTTCCTTTCGGGGGATGAGGGTTTTCTGAAGGAAGAGGCCATACGCGCCCTGATCGCCCGGATCGTCGATCCGGGGACCGAAGCGTTCTGCCTGGACGTACTGCACGGTGATGACAGCGATGCCACGGCGATTCTGACCGCCGCCTCCATGGTGCCCATGATGACCGACCGCAGGGTCGTCGTCGTCAGGGACTTCCACCGGTTGCCGCAGACGGACAGGGAAGCCGTCGCGGATTACGCCGGACAGCCGTCGCCGAGTACGGTTCTGGTACTCGAGGCGCCCAGGGTCAACCTGAAAACGAAACTCTACCAAAGACTGGCGGACCAGGCGGTCTCCGTGGTGTTCTACCCGCTGTTTCCCGAGCGGGTCCCGGCCTGGCTCCAGCAGCACGCACGGCAGTACGGCAAGCGGCTGACCTCCGAGGCGGCGCACCAGTTACAGGCCATCGTGGGAACCGACCTGGGAGAACTGGCCGGTGAACTGGAAAAACTCGCCGTGTTCGTAGGCGGAAGGGATACGATTGCTGCCGGCGACGTGGAAAACACGCTGGGACCCGTCCGCGCCGGCTCGGTTTTCGATATCGCCGAGGCCGCAGGCGAGAAAGACCTGGCCAGGGCGCTGGGCGCCTACCAGCGCGCGATAGACGGCGGCGACGCGCCGCAGGCCGTCGTATCGCTCTTCGTCCGCCATCTGGTGATACTCTG